>CAVDTO010000020.1:0-14737 GCA_963611895.1 bacterium | reverse complement strand
CGTCTGCTGGGCAGGGGTCCACGAGGCAAGCGGGGCGTCGGCGGCGTAAGGCGAGCGCTTTGCCTTTCCGTCCATGGGGTCGGGGAGATTCAGCTTTCTGTTCTGTTTGTTCGGCATGTGAACGATGTTCCTTCTGCTTGCACTCAGTCTAGATTCGAATAACCCGTTGATTATACGCAAGCGCTCGGACAAGCGTTCGCGAGCGCAAACATGCACGAAAACACTACTGCGAGGGCGTTATGATGCTCCCACGATTCGAAGGCTTATCTAAGGTATTTGAGCGAAGGAACGCCGGTGGAGCCGCACTGCCTAGCCGCAGATCCCGCACGAGGCGCATGCCGCACGAGCCGTGGGCGCGTTCGCGATGCCGCCGCGCGCGGTCTCGCGCAGGCTCGCCGGCAGCGCGTGGCCCACGTTCAGCATGACCTTGGCCATCTCGTCAAAGGGCACGAGGCTCTCGATGCCCGAGAGCGCGAGCTGCGCCGACGAGAACGCGGCGGCCACGCCGATGGCGTTGCGGTTTTGGCAGGGCACCTCCACGAGGCCGCCCACCGGGTCGCAGACGAGGCCGAGCAGGTTGCCGATCGCAATGGAGCTCGCGCTGAGCGCCTGCTCGGGCGTGCCGCCCATCATCTGCACCATGGCGGCCGCGGCCATGGCGGCGGCGCTGCCGACCTCGGCCTGGCAACCGCCCTCGGCGCCCGCCACGCAGGCGGAGGTGGTGAGGTTGAGCCCGATGGCGGCGGCGCAGAAGAGCGCGTCCATGGTCTGAGAGTCGTCGAGCCCCAGGTGTTCGGCGAGCGCGAGCACGCAGCCCGGTACCACGCCCGCGGAGCCTGCCGTGGGGGCAGCCACAATGACGCCCATCGTGGCCGATTTCTCAAGCGCGGCCATGGCGTAAGCCACGGCGCGCGACTGCACCGCGCCCATGAGCGGGGCCGCGAGGCCCGCGCCTGCCGCCTCGGAGAGCCGCTTTGCCTCGCCGCCGATGAAGCCGCCGAGCGAGGGGCGCGGGTTCTCGATGGGGGAGGTGACCTCCTCGCGCATGACCGCGAGCACGCGGGTCATGGCCGCCACCGCGCGCTGCTCACCGATGAGCCGCGCCTCGCGGACGGCCATGACGGCGCCGATGTTCATGCCGAGCTCCGCGCAGGCGCTGAGCAGCTGGGCGCCGTCGTCGAAGAGCTCCTCGGCGGAGACGCCGGGAGCGAGCTGCGAGGACGAGCCCGGCAGCTCGATGAAGGTCGCGTAGTCGATGTTGTCGAGGCGGCGCACCATGGGCAGCACGGTCTCGTCAGGTGCGTTGTCGGTCTCGAACACGGTGTAGGCGCGTCCGCCCTGCTCGGTGCGGTAAGTGCGGCAGAATGCGATGTTCACGTTCGCGTAGGCGAGCAGGTTCGCGAGCGCGGCGAGCACGCCGGGCGCGTCGCGGTGCGCCACGAAGAGCGTGGAATAGAGGCCCGAGATCTCGACGCCCACGCCGTTGATGCGGCTGATGCGCATCTTGCCGCCGCCGAGGCTCTCGCCGCGGACCTGCGCCGTCTCGCCGGAATCGTTCTGCATCTCGATGTCGACGGTGTTGGGGTGGATCGAGCCGTCGTCGCCGGCGATCTCGAAGGAGTAGGCAAGGCCGCGCTCGCGTGCGAGGTCGAAGGCGTCGCGGATGCGTTCGTCGTCTGTGGCGAGGCCGAGGATGCCGGCCACGAGGGCGCGGTCGGTGCCGTGCCCGCGGTAGGTGTGGGCAAAGGAGTTCCAGAGCGTGAACTTGACGCGCCTGATCTCTCCCTCGAGGAGCGAGGCGGCCACTTGGGCGCAGCGCAGCGCACCCGCCGTGTGCGATGAGGAGGGGCCCACCATGATGGGCCCTAGGATCTCGAATGCCGAGGTCGTTGCCAGTGTTTGCGGCTTGGTTGCCATACGGAACCCCTTTTCGGCTTGAGCGCGGGAGCGCGGCGTCGCACGTCTTGGGCCGCGCGCTCAGTGCGGGCGCGCGGCCAATTGAGTGAAAACTAGAGCGCCATGGTGCGGGCGCGGTCGATGCGCGCGAGGCAGTCGGCCTTGCCGATGAGCGCCATGGTCTCGCCGAGCGGCGGGCTCACCATGTTGCCGCACTCGGCAACGCGCACGGCCTGGAACACCACGCGCTTCTTGAGGTCGAGCGCCTCGGGCAGGGGCTCGAGCGCGGCGTCGATGGCCTCGGCAGACCAGGCGTCGTCGCTCACGGCGTCGAGCGCCGCGCGCGCGGCGTCGAGCACGGCGCCCATGCCCTCCTTGGCGAGGCCCTTGTTCACGGATTTCTCGTCGTAGGCGAGCGTCTCGGCGGAACCGAACACGGGGGCGGCCACCGTCGCGGCGTCGGAGGGCATCTTGGTGCGCGGCTTCACGATGGCGGCGAGCGCGTCGATCCAGGCCTCGTCGTACTCCTCGTTGCCCACGATGAGCCCGGCCTCGTGGAGCTCGGGCACCATGATCTTGTCGGCGAACTCGGAGTCGCTCATGCGGTTGATGTACTCGGCGTTCATCCAGTCGAGCTTCTTGGGGTCGAAGGTCGCCGGGTTCTTGGAGATGCGCTCGAGCGAGAACTCGCTCGCGAGCACGTCGCGCGGGATGACCGTGGTCTCGCCGTCGAGCGACCAGCCGAGGAGCGCGAGGTAGTTCACGAACGCGTCGGAGAGGTAGCCGGCGTCGCGGTACTCCTCCACCGAGGTGGCGCCGTGGCGCTTGGAGAGCTTCTTGCCGTCGGCGCCGAGGATCATGGAGATGTGCGCGAAGGTGGGCACGGGGGCGCCGAGGGCCTCGTAGACCATGACCTGGCGCGGGGTGTTGGAGAGGTGGTCGTCGCCGCGGATGACGTGCGTGATGCCCATGGCGGCGTCGTCCACCACGGTGGCGAAGTTGTAGGTGGGCGTGCCGTCGGTGCGGAAGATCACGAAGTCGTCGAGCTCCTTGGCGTCGAAGACGACCTTGCCGTGCACGGCGTCGTCGATGACGACGTCGCCGCGGTCGGCGGGAACCTTGATGCGCAGCACGTACTTCTCGCCGGCCTCGATGCGCGCGCGGGCTTCCTCAGGGTCGATGTCGCGGCAGGTGCGCTGGTAGCCCTGGAACGGGTCCTTGCGCGCCTGGGCGGCGGCGCGGTCGGCCGCGAGCTTCTCGGCCGAGCAGAAGCACGGGTAGGCGCGTCCCTCGTCGAGGAGCTTCTGGGCGGCCTGCTTGTAGAGGTCGAGGCGCTCGGTCTGGGCGTAGGGGCCGAAGTCTCCGCCCACCTCGGGGCCCTCGTCCCAATCGAGGCCGAGCCAGCGCATCGCGCGCAGGATGATGTCGGTGTTCTCCTGGGTGGAGCGGGTGGGGTCGGTATCGTCGATGCGCAGGATGAACGAGCCGCCGTTGGCGCGGGCGAAGGCCCAGTTGTAGATGGCGGTGCGGGCGCCTCCGATGTGGAGCTTGCCGGTGGGCGAGGGCGCAAAGCGCACGCGTACGGGTGAGGTCATGGTCTCTCCTCGGGAACATACGAAACTTGCGGAATATGCATCGCCCAAGTATACGGCAGCCCCGGAGCGCGCGCCCATCTGTGCCTCTTTTGCATGCTGGGTTCACATCCCCGTAACGGGCGCTAGTATGTTCTAGCCGACGCTCGCGGAATGGTAACGGTCGCGGGCACCACTAGAGAAAGGGCATGACATGCCAGAAGAGATTCGTTCCAACTTCGGCTTGGGGAACTTCGTCTTCACCTCCGAGTCCGTCACCGAGGGACATCCCGACAAGATCGCCGACCAGATCTCGGACGCGATCCTCGACGCCATCATCGCCAAGGAGGCCGAGCTCGAGGAGCGCGGCTACGTGGACGCGAACGGCGTCGCGGCCAAGCTCGAGAACGTGCGCTGCGCCTGCGAGACCCTCGTCACCACCGGCACCGTCATCGTCGCCGGCGAGATCCGCACCCAGGCCTACGTGGACGTGCAGGAGATCGCGCGCGGCGTGATCCGCCGCATCGGCTACGACCGCGGCAAGTACGGCTTCGACTGCGACAACTGCGGCGTCATGAACCTCATCCACGAGCAGAGCCCCGACATCGCGCAGGGCGTCGACGAGTCGTTCGAGACCCAGACGGGCGCCACGACCGACCCGATCGACCTCATCGGCGCGGGCGACCAGGGCATGATGTTCGGCTACGCCACGAACGAGACCTCGACCCTCATGCCCATGCCGCACTACCTGGCGAGCCGCCTGGCCGAGCGCCTGGCCGCCGTGCGCCACGACGGCACGCTCGACTACCTGCGCCCCGACGGCAAGACCCAGGTGACCGTGCGCTACGAGGACGGCCGCCCCGTGGAGGTCACCACCATCGTCATCTCCACGCAGCACGCGAGCGAGATCGAGGACATGGGCCAGATTCGCGCTGACATGCTCGAGCACGTGATCGCACCCGTGATGCGCGCCGAGAACATGCCCTTCGAGGGGGCCGACATCTACGTGAACCCCACCGGGCGCTTCGTGACCGGCGGCCCCAAGGGCGACTGCGGACTTACCGGCCGCAAGATCATCGTCGACACCTACGGCGGCTTCGGGCGCCATGGCGGCGGCGCGTTCAGCGGCAAGGACTGCACGAAGGTCGACCGCTCGGCCGCCTACGCGGCGCGCTGGGTGGCCAAGAACGTCGTGGCCGCGGGGCTTGCCGACCGCTGCGAGGTGGAGCTCGCCTACGCCATCGGCGTCTCGCGCCCGCTCTCGATCATGGTCGAGACCTACGGCACCGAGCACGTGCCCACCGCAGAGATCGAAGCGGCGGTGCGCGAGGTCTTCGACCTGCGCCCGGGCGCCATCATCCGCGACCTCGACCTGCGCCGTCCGATCTTCGAGAAGACGGCGGCCTACGGGCACTTTGGCCGCGAGGACGCCGACTTCACCTGGGAGGCCTGCAACCGCGTGGACGAGCTCCGTGCCGCCTGCGGGCTTTAGGGGCCGCAGGCTCGCGATTTTTTGAACGCATAGAACGTTGAGCAGAAGGGAGGGATGTTGCAGATGAGCCGTATGCAGCAGCCCTCCCTTTTTGCCGACGAGAACGCGCGCATGGGCATCGCCGACGACGTGTGCGCCTATGCCTCGGTCATCCTCGACATTCCCGCGCGAGCGCTCTCGGAACCCTTTTGCTACGCGGTTCCCGGGCATTTGAAGGACGAGGTCGAGGTGGGGTCGACGGTCCTCGTGAACTTCGGCGGGCGCATGGCCGCCGGCTACGTGGTCGTGTGCGCCGAATCGCTGCTCGACCTGCCGGGGACCGACCGCCTCGACCCCGCGCGCGTGAAGGCCCTCTCGGGCGTGCTCGCCGAGTCCGCGTTTTCCGCTGCGTCCGCCGAACTCGCCTATTGGATGAGCCGCGAGTACGTGGCGACGCTCTCCGAGTGCATCCGCCTTTTTCTGCCTCCCGGAGGGTCCCCGAGCGTCAAGAAGGGCGCGGACGGCGCGTGGCACGTGGAGCGTCCGGCGGTGGTCGAGGCGCGTGAGCGCATCGTTTCGCTCACGCCTGCGGCCGCGGATTTCGTTCCCGCCAAGAACGCGCACCGACAGCGCCAGCTGATGGAGGCCCTCGCGTGCGGCCCGGTTTCCACGCGCGAGCTCAACCTGCTCTACACGAACATGTCGGCCACCATCCGCGCGCTCGAGAGCAAGGGCGTGGTCGAGGTGGGCGAGCGGCGCGCCTGGCGCGGCACGGAACAGGCCGGCGCGCTCTCTTCTGCGCGGGCGGAGCGCCCCGAGCGCCTCACGGAAGGGCAGGCCGCGGCCCTCGCGGCGATAGACGAGGCCGCGCACGCCGGTGCGGGCGACGTGGTGCTTGTCGACGGCGTGACGGGCTCGGGCAAGACGGAGGTCTACCTCTCGGCCATTGAGCGCGTGCTCGAGCGCGGCGAGAGCGCCTGCGTGCTCGTGCCCGAGATCTCGCTCACAGCGCAGACCGTGGGCAGGTTCCGCTCACGCTTCGGCAGCGCGGTGGCGGTCTTCCACAGCCGGCTCTCGGCGGGCGAGCGGCTCGACCAATGGGACATG
The DNA here is from genome assembly GCA_963611895.1 of bacterium. Lineage (GTDB taxonomy): Bacteria > Actinomycetota > Coriobacteriia > Coriobacteriales > Coriobacteriaceae > Collinsella. The sequence goes on along the minus strand of CAVDTO010000020.1, from coordinate 8,692 downwards.
GTCCGCCAAGGTGCGGCCCGCGTCGTGGTCGGTGCGCGCTCGGCGCTCTTCTGCCCCTACGGGCGGCTCGGGATCATCATCATCGACGAGGAGCACGAGTCGAGCTACAAGCAGGGCTCGAGCCCGCGCTACCATGCGCGCGAGGTTGCGGCCCAGATGGCGCGCCTGAACGGCTGTCCGCTCGTGCTCGGCTCGGCCACGCCCTCGGCCGAGTCGCTCCTGCGCTGCCGTCTGGGCGAGTTCGGCGGCGTGCGCTGGACGCGCGTGGAGATGCCCGAGCGCCCGGGCGGGGCCACGCTCCCGAACGTCGTCGTCTCGGACCTGCGCCGTGAGTTCGCGCAGGGCAGCCGCTCGATCTTCTCAAAACCGCTGCTCGATGGCCTCATGCGGGTGGTCGAGAAGCGCGAGAAGGCCGTACTTCTGCACAACCGACGCGGCTTCGCGCCCTTCCTCATGTGTCGCGAGTGCGGCTGCGTGCCCACCTGCAAGCACTGCTCCACCTCGCTCACCTACCACGAGCGCGGGCACAAGCTCGAGTGCCATACCTGCGGGGCGAGCTACCGCGTGCAGCCCTATCCGGCCCCGGGCAGCTCGTGCCCGCGCTGCGGAAGCCGCTATCTGGCCAAGATGGGTCTCGGCACGCAGCAGGTGGAGGACGCCCTGCGGCAGGTCCTGCCCGAGGGCGTGGAGGTCATCCGCATGGATGCCGACTCCACCCGCGGCAAGGACGCGCACAAGCAGCTGCTCGAGCAGTTCGACGCGGCCGAGTGCGCGGTGCTCTTGGGAACGCAGATGATCGCCAAGGGACTCGATTTCCCTGAGGTCACGCTCGTGGGCGTGGTGAACGCCGACTACCAGCTCAAGATGCCCGACTTCCGCGCCCAGGAGCGCGCGTTCGATTTGCTGGAGCAGGTCGCGGGCCGCGCCGGCAGGGGAGGCCGCGCGGGCGAGGTGGTCGTCCAGACCTACCTGCCCGACGACCCCGTGATCCGGGCCGTGGCGGCGCACGACCGCTCGATCTTCACCGAGAGCGACCTCGAGCAGCGTGCCGAGGCCTCCTACCCGCCGTTCGTGCGGCTCTCGAACGTGCTCGTGTGGGGCGCCGACGAGGTGCGAGCGCGCCAGTACATCGAGTCGCTCGCGCGCGAGCTGCGCGGCATCTTCCGCTCGGAGCGCGCGGAGAGCGGGCCTTACGGCGCGGACGGCAGGCTCGTTCTGCCGCTTGCCGGCGACCCCACGCGCGAGCCCGTCGTGCTCGGCCCTTCCACCTGCGTGATCGAGCGCGCCAAGGACCGCTATCGCTTCCACCTGCTCGTAAAGAGCCCGTTGGGGTACCATGTCTCTCGAGCTATCGGCATGGCCGTGGAGCGGGTTGCGCCCGCGCGCGGCGTGCATGTGAGCGTCGATATCGACGCGTACGACCTGATGTGATGAATTGAAAGGGGCCCCATGGAGTCCAACGGCATCGTGCTTTCTCCCGACCCGCGCCTGCGCGAGGAGTGCGCGCCGATCGAGAATATCGACGGCAACATCGAGAAGATCGCCGAGAAGATGAAGCGCCTGATGTTCGAGAACGGCGGCTGCGGCATCGCGGCCCCGCAGATCGGCGAGCTGATCCAGATGGTGCTCATCGACTGCGAGTACACGGGCGAGGACGACTACGACCCCTACGTGCTCATTAACCCGGTGATCGTGGAGCAGTCCGAGACGACGCGCCCCTTCAGCGAGGGCTGTCTTTCCATCCCCGGCATCAACGTCGAGATCAGCCGTCCCGACCACGTGGTGGTGGAGGCCTACGACCTCGATGCCAACCTCATGCGCTACGAGGCCACGGGCGACTTGTTCTGCGTGTGCCTGCAGCACGAGATAGACCACCTGCACGGCAAGACCATGTTCGAGCGCCTGGCGCCCATGCAGCGCATCAAGGCCATGAAGGACTACCAGGACGCGCTCGCGCGCGGCGCCAAGCCGGGCGAGACCGAGTAGGAACTCAAGTTCTGGAACCGATGCGGGCAGATGGGCGGGGAGCCCGTCTGCCCTTTACTGTTGAGTGCCGGCTGAATGCCGCGATCTACCTGCAAAGAAGAGGTGTGCTATGAGAATCGTGTTCATGGGAACGCCTGAGTTCGCCGTTCCCTCCCTGCGTGTGCTGGCCGAGGAGCACGAGGTCGTGCTGTGCCTCACACGCCCCGACGCCGTACGAGGCCGCGGCAAGAAGCTCGTGGCCTCCCCGGTAAAGGCCTGCGCCCAGGAGCTCGGCATTCCGGTTATCGAGACCTCGCGCATCACCGACGAGGTCCGTGCTGCGCTCGCCGAGGCCGCGGCCGACATCTTCTGCGTGGCGGCTTACGGCTGCATCCTGCCCGATGACGTGCTCACCATGGCGCCGCTCGGCATCGTGAACGTGCACGCGTCGCTCCTGCCGCGCTGGCGCGGGGCCGCCCCCATCCAGCGCGCGATCCTTGCGGGCGACGAGCTGGCCGGCGTCTCCATCATGCGGATCGGGCATGGGGTCGACACGGGTGCCTACTGCGCTCAAGCGTCCACGAAGGTCGCCGGCAAGAATACCTCCGAGCTCACCGACGAGCTTGCCGAGCTCGGCGCGCGCCTCATGGCCGATACCCTGCCTGCACTTGCCGACGGCACCGCTGTGTGGACCGAGCAGGACGAGAGTCTGGTCACGCATGCCGCTAAGGTCGAGAAGGCCGAGATGCGGCTCAACCCGGCCGATACCGTGGAGGAGAATCTGCGGCGCGTGCTGTCGTCGTCCGATGCCGCTCCCGCGCGCTGCGTTGCCGCCGGCAAGGGCGTGCGCGTGCTTGCGGCTGCCGCCGCCGACGACGCGGCCGCTGCCGGTGAGCTGACCGCTGCGCGCAAGCGGGTCGTGCTCGGGTGCGCGGACGGCGCGCTCGAAGTTCTCGAGGTCAAGCCCGACGGAAAGCGCGCAATGGATGCCGCTGCGTGGGCTGCGGGCCTCAACGGCGCCGCCCTTACATGGGAGGCACTCTCGTGAGCAAGCTTTCGCCCGCCCGCGCGGCTGCACTCGCGGCGCTCGTGGAGGCCGAGCGCTCGGGCCGCTACGTGCGCGAGGTCTTGGCCGAGCTTGACGATTGCCGCGACGAGCGCGATCGCGGGCTCGCCCTCAGGCTTGCGCTCGGCACCACGGCGTCGCGCGGCTGCCTCGACGAGCTGCTCGACTGCTTTCTCGCAAAGCCCAAGAAGGTATCGGCCCGTGTGCGCTGGGCGCTCAGGATCTCTGCCTTCGAGATGCTCTATTTGGGCGAGGAGAGCCGCGTGGCCGTAAGCCAGGGCGTGGAGCTCGTGCGGTCGCAGGCCAAGAGCGCGGCCGGCCTCGCCAATGCGGTCTTACGTCGCGTGGGAGAGCATGCGGAGTCGTATCTTGCCGGCGAGTTTCACGAGCTTGGTCCCAAATCTCCTGATCGGCGGGTGCTTGCAGCCGCCCGTGCGTGCGGCATGCCTGCGTGGCTTTATGAGCGCATCGAGACCTCCTGTGAGGTTGCGCTCGATAAGGATGCTACGGGGGAGCGTTCTGTTAACGAGCCGGAGGAGCAACGCTTCGTGAGCTCGATTGAGTCCGCCCCGACCTGGGTCCACTCGTTTGAGAACGAGTTCTTTGACGGTGCCGTTCGCGAGTTCCCCGGCTGCTACGGCCAGGTTGCGGTGGCATCGCCTGAGTGCAAGCGGGCGCTTGCGGAGAATCGGGCCGTCGTTTCCGACAAGGCGGCGCAACTCGTCGCCTGCGCGGCGACGCGCGCCGGCTCCTGCCTCGAGATCGGAGCCGGTCGCGGCACCAAGACCTATATGATGCTCTCGCATGCGCGTGCCTGCGGTCTTGAGCGCACCCATGTGGCGCTCGAGCTGAGCGAGGGCAAGTGCAAGCTCAATCGTGAGCGCCTGGAAGCCGCCGGCTTCGATGCTCGCGTGATACCCGGCGATGCGCTCGACATTGCGTCCGCCCTCGCCGCGGCCTCGATGGATCCTGCAGCCTCGTTCAATACGGTGTTCGTCGATGCCCCCTGCTCGGGCACGGGGACCATGCGCCGCCACCCCGAGATCCCCTGGCGCCTTGTTCCCGCGGACGTCGATGCGGACCTGCCCGCCCTGCAGCTCGCCATGCTCAAGCAGGCTGCCGCACATGTTGCCCCTGCAGGCGAGCTCATCTACGCCACGTGCTCGGTACTCACCACCGAGGACGAAGACGTCGTCTCGGCTTTCTTGGCCTCTCCCGAGGGCGCTTCGTTCGAGCTCGCGCCTGTCTGCGAGGCGGGTTTGCTTGCGATGCCCGAATACGAGGAAGCGCGCCGCTTTGCTGTTGCGAACGCGCTTGCCGATGGTTGCTTCAAGACCGTTCCGCGCAGTGCAGCCGACTGCGACGGACATTTTTGCGCGCGCTTCGTGAGGAAGGCGCGCTAGCTTCCGCTAGCTGTTGTGCGGGCAGTTCTCGCAGCCGCAGGAGTGCGACTCGCCGCCCGAGGTCGCCTCGGTGCTCGAGCTGCCCGAGCGCTGGTCGGTGTTGTAGAAGCCCGAACCCTCGAACTTGATGCCGCTCGCGTTGAAGACCTTCTCCGCGGGTGCGCTGCATGCAGGGCAGGTAATGCTCGGCTTCTCGGTCATGCCGTGCTCGACTTCAAAGACGGTGCCGCATGCGGTGCAGCGGTAATCGTAACGTGCCATGTGATTCATTCCCTTCGGCCGCAAACACGGCCCTTGCTGCTCAAACAGAACGTACTCTACCCCAAAGAGGACCCGAGTTTTGCGCTCAGGCCCTCTTGGCTGCAATCTCTGTTAGGTCGCCATCAGCGCCATCGGTGTGGCGCTCGGCTTAGGCGTGGAAGCGTCCAGCCTTCTTCATGCGTTCGGCAAACGGCTTCTCGGCGGCAACGATGTCGTCCTCGTTCGCGTGCCACGACCAGTTGCCCTCGGCCACGCCCGGCACATTCATGCGGGCGGTGTCGTCGAGGTCGAGCACGTCCTGCAGCGGCATCATCACGAGCTCGGTGTCGCTAGCGAGCGACTCGTCCACGAGCCTCTGCGCAAGCTCGTGCGCGGCCGCGGCATCGTTGTTCTCCACCAGGTAGTCTTGGCAAAAGCCGACGAGGGTCTGCGTGTCGTGCGTCGAGGTGTAGAGGATCTTGCCCGGTTCGGGGTGCAGGCCGCAGCGGACGTCGTAGTCCGAGAACAGCAGCACGTCCATACCCGGGAACCCGCAGCTCGCCGAGAGAGCGCGCACACCCGGCGTGAGGTAGCCGAGGTCCTCGGCCACGAAGTGCAGCGGGCCGAACTCATCGTAGGCAGCCTGGAACAGGTCCTTGCCCGGCCCCGGGATCCAGCGGCCGTCCTTGCAGGCCTTGCCGGCGGGGATGCTGTAGTAGGCGTGGAAGCCCAGGAAGTGGTCGAGTCGCACGCGGTCGTACAGGTGGAAGGCGCGCTTGAGGCGTGCGATCCACCAGCTGTAGCCGTCCTTCTTCATGACGTCCCAGCGGAAGGTCGGGTTGCCCCAAACCTGGCCGTCAGCGGACATGTTGTCGGGCGGGGCACCGGCGATCTCGATGGCGCGCCCGGTGTCCGAGAGCCAGAAGAGCTCGGGGTGCGCCCAGCAGTCGGCCGAGTCGTCCGAGACGTACATGGGGATGTCGCCGATGATCTGCAGGCCGCGCTCGTGCGCGCGCTTGCGCAGGCGCATCCAGGCGGCGTCGAAGCGGTACTGCAGGTAGGCCTGGAAGCGCGCTTCGCTCACGATTTTGGTGTCGTTTGCGAGCTCCGGCTTCCAACTCTGGTACTTTGCGGGCCACTCATGGCGCGAGGCGCCGTCATAAAGCTTCTTGATGGCCGCGAAGGTGCAGTAGGTCGGGAGCCATTCGGCGTTCTCGTGCGCGAACGCAACGTAGTCCGCATCGCTCGCGGCGCCGCCGGCGGCGAGCCATGCGCTGTAGTCGGCCTCGAGCTCCTCGGTGCTCTGGGGGAGCAGTTCGATGTTGCCCGCAAAGGCCGAGGGGCCGGCATAGGGCGAGCCGAACGAGTCGGTGGGGTTCACGGGCAGGAGCTGCCAGTACTGCATGCCCATGTTCGCCAGGTGGTCCATAAAGCGGTCGGTGTCGGCGCCGACGGTGCCGGCCGCCTTGCCGGTCGTGCTCGGCACCGAGGTGATGTGGCAGATCACGCCCGCGCCGGTGCGGAGCGGCTGCTGCAGGCGGATGTCGGCGTGGAAGTACACCACGGAGGAGCCGAGCGGCCAGAGCTGGATCTCGACCTTGCCGTCCTCGTCGACCTCGAGCGCATGGCCCGAGATGATGTCGGTGGCGCAGGGGCCGAGCGCCTCGACCTTGACCGTATGCGTGTCGGACGTGCTCCGGTTGATGATCACGGTCGCGGCCTCGCCCGTCTTCTCGTCCTCGCGCGTGTAGGCGAGCACGTCGTCGTTCAGGGCGAAGGCGCGGATGCTGCCGCTCACCATGACGGGGAGCGCGCGGCGGATTGCCGAAGAGTTCTTGATCATGGTCTCGAAGTCCGTGTCGCGCGGGTCCTCGGGGCGCGGCAGGGTGCGACGGTTGCCCGGGTCAGTGAGGCCCTCGAGGCCGTACTCGTCGCCGTAGTAGATCGACGGCACGCCCGGGAAGGTCATCTGCATGAGGGAGGCGAGCCAGTAGCGGCTCTTGGCGAGGTCGAGCTGACCGGGGGAGAGGCGGTAGGTGCTGCGCTCCTGCTCGGGCAGGGAGTCGTCGAGCGGGGCACCGCCGAGCACCGAGACGATGCGCGGGCGGTCGTGGCTGCCGATGAGGTTGAGCGCGCAGTGCAGGGCCTCGGCGGGGTAGTTCTCGCTGAGGGTCTCGATGGCCTCGGCGACGTCGTAGGCCGAGTTCCAGCCCATGAGCAGGTTGAGCACGATGTCGCGGAACGGGTAGTTCATGGCCGAGTCGAGCTCGGAGCCGAGCAGGTAGCGGCGGAGCTTGCTGTAGCTGATCTTGTTGGAGGCGTCTTCCCAGACCTCGCCGATCACGAGGCCGTCGGGACGCTCGGCGAGCGTCGCCTTCTTGATCTTCTCGATCATGTCGTCCGAGAGCTCGTCGGCTACGTCGAGCCTCCAGCCGCGGGCACCGGCGCGCAGCCAGTGGCGGATCACGCCGCTCTCGCCGAGCAGGCGCTCCTGCACGAGCTCGGAGTCCTCGTTGAGGGCGGGCATGTTGCCGATGCCCCACCAGCTGTCGTAGGTACCGTCCTCGTGGAAGCAGTAAGCGTCGCGCCAGGGCGAGTCCTCGCTCTGGTAGGCGCCCACGCCCGGGTAGTTGCCGTACTTGTTGAAGTAGCGCGAGTCGTCGCCCGTGTGGTTGAAGACGCCGTCGAGGATGATCGAGATGCCGAGCTTCTCGGCGGAGGCGCACAGGCTCTTGAAGTCCTTCTCGGTGCCGAGGACCGGGTCGATCTTGAGGTAGTCGCCGGTGTCGTAGCGGTGGCTGCTCTCGGCCTGGAAGATCGGGTTAAGGTAGATCGCGGTGAATCCGAGCTCATGCAGGCGCGGAAGGTCGTTCTCGATGCCCTTGAGCGAGCCGCCGTAGAAGTTCCAGCAGGCGATGGAGTTGTCGGGGTTGCGCGAGTAGGCGGGCGGCGTGCTCCAATCGTCGATGACACGGCGGGCGGTGCCGTTGTGGGGCACCGAGAGCGCCTTCTCGGTGCGCTCGCGCCAGTCGTCGTCGCGGGCATAGCGGTCGGGGAAGATCTGGTAGACCATGCCGTTCTCGTACCAGCTCGGGCGCGTCTCGCGGTGCTCGTACACGGTGAGCTGGAAGGAGGGAACCTCGGCGTAGTCGTAGACGACGCCCTCGCCGCCGTTATGGCCCTCCGGTGCGCCGACGCGCAGCTCGGTCCCGTCCTCGAGCTCGATGATGAAGCTGTACCAGACGATGTTCGGTTCGTCCCAGGTGAGGGTGCGCGAATAGAGGCCCTCGCCGTCGTCCTCCATCGGGTAGACCTTCTCGCCGATTTCGTCGATCCACGTCCTCAGGCTGACTGCAGCGATCGCCCCCTCCGCATCCTCTGCGCGCAAGGCGAGCGTCACGCTGTCCTTGAGTTCGAGCGCGCCGAACGGCGAGCGGTATTCGGATAGTCGGCTGTTGTGGATAAGTCTCATGGTCGGCCTGATCTCTCAGGGGCGCATGCCCTCGTATTGAACATAACGTGCATAAGTATACGGTTCGGCGCGCTCGATGGGGGATTTTTAGAACAATTGGCCATGTTTTGTAGAGAGGAGCTCGGGGGGTCGATTGCCGGTTGCCGTCTCGCATAAAAAATGCCCGCCCCTGCATAATGCGGGGCGGGCATGCGGGGTTGCCGTTTGAGGGCGGCTCTTGCGTTACTTGGAGCGCTTGGCACCCTTCTTGGCGGCGGTCACCGTCTTTGCGGCAGGCTTGGCCGCGGTGGTGGGAGCCTTGGTAGCGGCAGACTTGGCTGCTGCGGTCTTAGCGGCAGTCGTGGTCTTGGTCGAGGTCGCCTTGGCGGCCGGGGCGGCAATCGGCTTTGCGGCAGTTGCCGTGGCCTTAGCGGTAGCCGTCTTGGCTGCGGGCTTGGCAGCGACGGCGGTCGTGGCCGGCTTGGCAGCGGCCTTGGGGGCCACTGCGGTCTCAGCGGCGGCCTTAGCAGCGGTCGTCTTTGCAGCGGGCTTGGCGGCCTTTGCGGT
>CAVDTO010000019.1:0-14838 GCA_963611895.1 bacterium | reverse complement strand
GACTGCTCCACCCCGCAATATCTGGACGCACCAAGTGCGCAAGTAGATATATTATGTTTCGCCCCTGCCGTGGGCAAGAAGTATATTCGCGTGCAAATTTTCTCCACATATGAGGCAGGAGTTGCACCGCGTACGCCTGCCTGCGCAGTCCGCCTAAAGCGCTCCGACCTCTGCAGCCGGCTGCAGGTACAATAGGCGGGATTCCGACTCTTGGAGGCGCGCATGCTGCTCGCAATAGACATGGGCAACACCCAAACCGCACTCGGCCTGTTCCGCGGCCGCGAGCTCGTGCATTCGTGGCGCATGCCCACCGACCGCACCTTCACGGCCGACGAGATCCAGATGCGCCTCGTGGGCTACTTCTCCATGTGCGACCTCGGCCTCTCGCTCGCCGACGTGAGCACCATCGCCTTTGCGGGCGTGGTGCCCGAGCTTGCCCGCCAGTGGCGAGAGATCGCCCGCCGGCTCGACGTAGACTCCATCGTCGTGGGTGAGCAGACCGCTCGCGCAACCAAGATCCGCGCACTCAGGCCGAGCGAGGTCGGCGCCGACCGCATCGCCAACGCCGTGGCCGCCGAGGCGCTCTACGGCGCGCCCGCGATCGTGGTGGACTTTGGCACGGCCACGAACATCGACGTCATCGACGCAGAGGGCTTCTACATCGGCGGCGCCATCGCGCCGGGCATCCGCATCTCCATGGACGCGCTCGTGGCGCGGGCGTCCAAGCTCGCAAGCGTCTCGCTCGAGGCGCCGAAACACGCGATCGGCCGCAACACCGTGGAGTGCGTGCAGTGCGGCGCCGTGGTAGGCGCGGCCGCCATGGCCGAGGGTCTCGTGGCGCGCATGAAGGCCGAGCTCAACGCGCCGGGTGCAACCGTCATCGCCACGGGCGGCCTCGCCGGCGTGGTGGCCCAGGCAACCGACGTGTTCGACGTCGTGGACGGAACGCTCACCCTCAAGGGCATCTACGAGATCTGGCAGCGCATGCACGCGTAGGCGTGCGCACTCTAGAGCGTGCGGATGCGGGCTACCTCGGGGGCGAACTCGCGCTCGTCGACCGTTGTCTTGATGGTCGCGCGGCCCCATACGTCGATGCCCGCGAACGTTCCGATGGCGAGCGGGTGCCCGTTGGGCGAGACCGCCGCCGCGCGGTGACCGAGCGCGGGAACCATGTCGAAGTACTCGTTGAGTACAGGCGCGAGCGGGCCGGCAACGGCCTTGTTCGCGGCAAGCGCCTTGGCCCAAGCGTCAACGCGGCGCACGATGTGCGACGCGAGCTCAGGAGCGAAATCAGCGAACGAAAGGCCGCAGCCCGCGGTCTCCCCCACTGAGTCGCCGTAGCAGGCGTCGCCGTCAGCTGCACACGTGCTCGGCGCGGCGTCAGACATATCGCCGGCGGAAGCAGCTGCGTCAACCTCGCTTCCGCAAGACTCCGTCTCCGCACCGCCTTCGCCCTGTGAACCAAGCCCAAGCCCGGCAAACGCCTCGGCATCGAGCGCAACGGTTACGACGGCGAACATGCCGCCCTCGCCCGCACCGGCCTTGACCTCAATCTTTGCAAGCTCGCAATCGAACGCAGGCGTTCCGCATACCAGGTCGTTCGGCCAGCGAATACCCACGGCACCCGCAGCGCCCTGCGCGCGGAACGCGTCCACCGCGCCCATGGCGGCGACGAACGGCAGGGCATGAAAATCGCCCATGCGCACGGCGGGCCGCACGATCGCCGCAACGGCAGCGGCGTCGCTCTCGGCCATCGCCATCCAACCCGCGCGCTCCCCTGAACGGGCGCGCTCGAGCGCTTCTGCACGCAACTCCTCGGGCGTCATCACATGCGCCCCAGCTCACCGGTGATGTGCCCCACGCGGTCCTCGGGCTCCTTGACGTCCACACCCTCGTAGCGGAAGAAGCGCGCCGGGTCGTGCATAAGGTCCTCGAGCGGGATGAGCACGAAGTCGCGCTCGCCCAGCCCCGGATGCGGGAGCCGCAGCTTGGAGCCGCCGTGGATCTCGCCGTCGATCCACACGAGGTCGAGGTCGATCTTGCGCGGACCGTTCGGCTTGGTGCCGGCACCGCGCTTGCGGCCGAGCTCGTCCTCGATCTTGAGGAGCTCGTCAAGCAGCACGAGCGGCGCGAGCTCGGTCTTGAGCTCGATCACCGCGTTGGCGAACGTGGCCTGCTTGGTCTCGTAGGCCGGCTCGCTCTCGTAGATGCGCGAGCAGTTGGAAACGCAGGTGAGCGGGATCTCGGCCACGCGGTCGCGTGCGGCGCGGATGTTCTCGCAGCGGTCGCCCTGGTTGGAGCCGATCGCCACGAACGCGCGGCGCGGCTGCGGCTTGGCGACCGCCCAGAACCCATTGATGAGCTGGGCCGTTGCCGCAACGTTGTGCACGCGCACGATGTTCGCGCCGGCAAGGATCGCGCCCAGGCACACGCCGCCCGTCGCGGCGTCACGCGCGGTGGCCTCGGCAACGTCGGTCACGGCGCCCACGAACCGCTTGCGCGAGACGGCGCAGAGCAGCGGGTAGCCGAGCGAGGCCAGCTTGGCGGTCTCGCGCTGAACGACGATGTCCTCGTTGCAGGTCTTGCCAAAGCCCGGGCCCGGGTCGATGCAGATGCGCTCGCGCGCCACGCCGGCGTGCATGAGCGCGCGGGCCTGGTCGGAAAGGAACCCCATGACGCGGCGCATGATGGGCGCCGAGTCGGGCAGGGTGAAGCGGCGGAGCTGGCTGCTGGTGTTGCTCGCGCGGGCCTCGTCGCGGCGGGCGTTGCGGCGCATCATGTTCGCGAGGCTGTCCTCGAGCACGGCCTGGCGCGCGGCGTCCACGGCGGCCTGCTGGCGCGCGGCGGCGCTCATGCGCTTCTTGGGCGCGCCGACCGACTCGACGAACTCGTCCGTCTGAGCGGGGGCGGCGGTAGAACCGTTCGGGGTCGGGACGGCCTCGCCTGCGGCAGCCACGGCAGCGGCCTCGGCAGCCGAGCCGGCACCCGCGCCGGCCTCAGCCGCGGCTTTCTCCGCAGAATCCTCCGCAGGCTCGCCGAAGAGCGAGGGCTGCACCAGGCCGCCCCCGAGCTTGACCTCGCCGAACAGCCGGCGCGCGCCCTTGTGGGCACGACCCTTGCCGCGCTTGAGCACGCCCGCCTCGGGCTCGTCGGCTCCTTCGGCAGCCTCGCGCTGCTTCTCGGCCACGAATGCGGCGGCCGAGGTGTCGAGCTGCACGGTGGAGCGCGCGTGCGTCGGCTCGGCAAGCTCGCCCGCGTGCATCACGATCAGGCCGCAATTATTCGTCTTCACGAACTCGACCATCTTGGGGTCGGTGAACCCGGTGACGTCGTTCACGATGGAGGCGCCGCAGCGCACGGCGGCCTTGGCCACCTCAACATGGCGCGTGTCGATGGAAACGACGGCGCCCTCCTTGGCGAGCGCGCGCACCACGGGCAGCACGCGACGGGCCTCCTCGTCGGGGTCGACGGGCGTGAAGCCGGGGCGCGTGGACTCGCCGCCCACGTCGATGATGTCGGCGCCCTCGTCGAGCATCTGGAGGCCGTAGGCGATCGCGGCGTCGGCATCGAAGTGCTCGCCGCCGTCGCTGAACGAGTCGGGCGTGACGTTGAGGACGCCCATGATGCGCGGGCGGTCGAACTTGAGCTCGTACTTGCCGCAGCGCCAGACCTTGGAATCCTGAGATGCCATGTGCGTCCTTTCGTATCGCCTCGGCGCGCGACCGGCCGGCACCCGGCCCCGGTGCGCACGCGCGGGCGCGCTCGAGATAGTAACTTCCCTATTGTATCCGCCGGGCGCCCCAAGCAGAATGCCCGCGCGCCGTCGCAAGAAATATGCAGGGCGAACGGAGCGGACGAAGGACGCCCGCGGCCCGACAATCAATGCAACAGCATTCCGCACGAGCTGTCTTACAGGTGAGCAGAAAGACGAACAAGGCAGCTCGGTCAACGCCCAGTCGATCGAACAATCAGCGCGCCCCTGTTTGAGCCAACCCTCGCTCCATCCAATCAAAGCACCCGCTTGTCGGGCTCTTCCGCTCCCCAAACGCACGGTCCGATCAAAGCAACTCGCAAACCGCCGCCGCTAAGGCCCGGCTTTACCGCTACCCTATGGAGCGGAAACATCGCCGCCGGACGAGCCGCACGATTGCCGGACCGCGCGCAGACCGCGCCCCGGCCAAAGCCCGCGCCCGCCGCAACCGGCTCGAATACGTTGGGAGACCCCATGACCAAGCAGTACCGATTTGCCTCGTGGAACGTCAACGGCCTGCGCGCCGTGCTCAAAAAGGAGCCGAGCTTCACCGAGATCGCCGCCGAGCTCGACGCCGACATCCTCGCCATCCAAGAGACCAAGCTGCAGGAGGGCCAGGTCGAGCTCGAGCTGCCCGGCTACCACCAGACCTGGAGCTACGCCGAGCGCAAGGGCTACTCGGGCACGGCGGTCTTCAGCCGCGAGGAGCCGCTCTCGGTGCGCCGGGCCGACTCCGTGCTTCCTCACGCCGCGGAGGGCGAGGCGGCCGAACTCGTTGCCGCGGCGGCGAGCGAGGGCCGCGTGTGCGCGCTCGAGTTCGAGACCTTCTGGTTCGTGGACGTCTACACGCCGAACGCCCAGAACGAACTCGCGCGCATCGACGTGCGCATGGCCTGGGACGACGCCTACCGCCGGTTTTTGCGCGGGCTCGAGGAAGAGACCGGAAAACCGGTCGTTACCTGCGGCGACTTTAACGTGGCGCACAACGAGATCGACCTCAAGAACCCCAAGAGCAACCGCGGCAACGCCGGCTTTTCCGACGAGGAGCGCGACAAGTTCACGGAGCTTCTCGACGCGGGCTTCACCGACACCTGGCGCGCGCAGCACCCCGACACCGCCGGCGTCTACAGCTGGTGGAGCTACCGGTTCAACGCGCGCAAGAACAACTCGGGCTGGCGCATCGACTACTTTTTGGTGAGCGACGCAATTGCCGACAACGTGCGCGAAACCGACATCCGCAACGACATCTTCGGCTCGGACCACTGCCCCGTCACGCTCGAGATCGAGCTGTAGCAACCCACCACGCAAAAAGAGGGTACCGGCCTCGCGCCGATACCCCCTTCAAACAGGCGTCGATTATGTTCTGCACCCCTTGCGAGCGGGGCAACCGCACAAAACGGCCAGCCCCCAGCCCCGCAAGACCCCCGCGCTACTCCGCGCGGTCGGTGAGGGCGAGCAGGTCCTCCTCGCCGGTGCGGACCTTGTAGACCTTCTCCACGCCGTAGACGAAGATCTTGCCGTCGCCGATGTGACCGGTGTAGAGCACGCGCTTGATGACCTCGACGACCTCCTCGTAGGGGATGTTGCCCACCACGAGCTCGACCTTGACCTTGGGCAGCAGGCGCGCGTCGACCTCGACGCCGCGGTACTTCTGGCCGGCGCCCTTCTGCAGGCCGTAGCCCGTGACCTGCGTGACCGTCATGCCGGTGATGCCGATCTTGTTGAGCTCGACCTTGAGCTCGTCGAGCTTGGAGGCCTTGCAGCACACCGCGATGTTGTGCATGCCGGTGGCCACGGGAGCGGTGACCACGGGCACGGCCGCGTTGACCTTGGCCTCGGAGGCCTTGGTGATGTCGGACTCGCCGAGGTCGGTGCCCTCGTTGGGATTCACGAGCTCGAGGTTGGCGTACGTCGGGTCAGAGATGGCAAAGCCGGAGTACGCGGTGGGCAGGCCGTGCTCGGCAAAGTCGAGGCCGTCGATCTCGATTTGCTCGGGAACGCGCAGGCCGATCGCCTTGTCGATGATCTTGAAGATGATGAACATGGTCACGAGCACCCACGCGGCAACCGAGACGGAGCCGAGCAGCTGCACGCCGACCTTGGCAAAGCCGCCGCCGTAGAAGAGGCCGCCATCGGTTGCGAACAGGCCCACGCAGAAGGTGCCGAAGAAGCCGCACACGCCGTGCACGGAGACGGCGCCCACGGGGTCGTCGATCTTGGCGACCTTGTCGAAGAACTCCACCGAGAGCACCACGAGCACGCCCGCGACGGTGCCCGTGATGGCCGCGCCGAACGGGTCCATGACGTCGCAGCCGGCGGTGATGGCAACGAGGCCGGCGAGCGAGGCGTTGAAGGTGAGCGACACGTCTGGCTTGCCGTAGCGGCACCAGGTGAAGATCATGGCGGCGAGCGTGGCCATAGCCGCGGCGAGGTTGGTGTTGAACACGATGAGGCCGGCGTTGGTCATGACGTCGTCGCCGGTCATGGAAACGGTGGAGGCGCCGTTGAAGCCGAACCAGCAGAACCAGAGGATGAACACGCCGAGCGCCATGGCCGTCATGTTGTGGCCGAGGATCGCGCGGGGGTTACCGTCCTTATCGAACTTGCCGATGCGCGGCCCGAGCAGGTAGGCGCCCAGGCAGGCCGTGACGCCGCCCACGTAGTGCACGGCCGTGGAGCCGGCGAAGTCATGGAACCCGAGCTCGGCGAGCCAGCCGCCGCCCCAGATCCAGTGTCCCGAGATCGGGTAGACGATCAGGCTGATGGCCGCGGAGTAGAGGCAGTAGGCCTTGAAGTTGGTGCGCTCGGCCATGGAGCCCGAGACGATGGTGGCCGCGGTGGCGCAGAAGACCGTTTGGAACAGCGCGTAAACCCAGGTGGGAAGCGTGCCGAAGTCGTAGCTCCCCTGGATGAACGGGTCGAGCGAGCCGATGAGCGGGCCCGCGCTGCCGAACATGATGCCAAAGCCCACGAGCCAGTAGCACGGCGTGCCGATGCAGAAGTCCATGAGGTTCTTCATCAGGATGTTGCCGGTGTTCTTGGCGCGGGTGAGGCCGGCCTCGCAAAGCGCAAAGCCCGCCTGCATGAAGTAGACGAGGAACGCTCCCACAAGCGTCCAGGTCACATCTGCCGAACTGAACATATATCCCCCTTTTGGATATCGTCCGCCGCTCCTGCCGGGCGGATTGGCGATAAACCATGCCAGACCCCAGGGCGTCTGTCTGCAGCCGAAACCCACTGGTAACAGCCCGTAACATCGCTGTAACCCTCCGGCAAAGAAGCGGATTTATTCGGCTCCTCTTTTTCCGCCAAAGGCGCGCGGACGGTATAACCTAGTGCACTGCACCGGCCCCGCCCCATGCGCGGCCGCACACCAGGAGGCAACATGGCACAACCCGCACAAGCATCTAAGATCGTGGCCGTCCCCGCCGTGGCGAGGCGCTGCGAGCACCGTCCGGCACTCGAGCGCTTCTTCGGCAACGGCACCATCGCCGCCGCCGTCATGGTGCTCGCCGCCATCGCCGCCGTGGTGGTCGCCAACACCGACGCCTACTACCCGGTACGCGAGTTCCTCGAGGCCCCGCTCGCCATCCAGGTCGGACCCTTTGTAGGGGAGCTCAGCCTCGAGGGCTTCATCAACGACTTCCTCATGGCGATCTTCTTCTTGAGCGTGGGCATCGAGCTCAAATTCGAGCTCACAGCCGGCGTGCTCACCAACCCGCGCCAGGCCATGATGCCGATCCTCGCGGCCTGCGGCGGCGTGGCGGCGCCCGCGCTCATCTACACCGCGCTCAACATGGGCGGCGCCATGAGCGGCTGGGCCGTGCCGATCGCCACCGACATCGCCTTCGCCCTCGGCATCATGTCGCTTGCCGGCGACAAGGTGGCGCCCGCCGCCAAGGTGTTCTTCTCCACGCTCGCCATCGCCGACGACCTGCTCGGCATCATCGTGATCGCGCTCTTCTACGGCCAGTCGCCGAGCATCGCGTGGCTGGGCGCGAGCGCCTTCTGCTGCGTGCTCCTGTGGATCCTCAACCGGCTGCAGGTCTACCGCGCGCGCTGGTACATCGCCATCGGCCTCGTGCTGTGGTTCTGCATGCTCAACTCGGGCGTGCACGCCACGCTCGCGGGCGTGGTGCTCGCGTTCTTCTTGCCGGTCAAGTCCGACATCAAGCTCGAGAACGTGCAGGAGTGGCTGAACGCGCGCGGAGAGGAACTCGACGAGGCCTACGACGCCGAGACCCACGTGCTCGGCCAGCACGAGTTCACCCGCACGGCCAAGCGCGTGGAGCGCATCATGCACCGCGTGACGCCGCCGCTGCAGCGCGTTGAGACGAGCATCTCGACCCCCGTGAACTTTTTGATCCTGCCGCTCTTTGCCTTTGCGAACGCGCAGCTGCGCGTGGTCGGCGTGGATCCGATGGCCATCCTCGGCGACCCGGTGGCACAGGGCGTGTTCTTCGGTCTCGTGCTCGGCAAACCGCTCGGCATCGTGGCCGTAACCGCCTTGCTCGTGAAGATCGGTTTCTCGCCGCTGCCCGAAGGCTCCACCTGGGACCAGATGCTCTGCGTGGGCGTGCTCGGCGGCGTGGGCTTTACCATGTGCATCCTCATCAGCGGGCTCTCGTTCGCCGCCGGCCAGGAGCAGCTCGTGGCCAAATGCGCCGTGCTCGCCGCAAGCGTGACCGCCAGCCTCCTGGGCCTGGCGCTGCTGAACGTGGCCCACGCGATCGAGAGCAAGCGGCAGAGCAAGGCTTAAGGCGCAAGAGCGGGCAAAGGTTTGAGCGCCGGCCGAGCAGGGCTAAGCGCCACTCGTCCGGTAAAACTCGCCGAACTCAAAACCGAACACACGTTTGATATTTTGTTATAGTGGTGACCAAGCGGATTCCGCGTGCAGGCGATGCCTTTTGAACAAGGAGGTATTGCTTATGCTCGATGTTCTATCCGCCCTCGCGGCCTTGGCCACGGTGGGCATGTTCCTCTTGGAATTCTCCGACAGGTTCGAGATCAGAAGGCGCACGCGGCCAATGACTGGCAGAAAGGTTAGACGCCGAAGACGGCGTTAAAAAAGGACCGGAGTAGCAGCTCCGGTCCTAACCACAAAAACCAGCATCGCCCGCACCCTAGTTAACACAACTGCGGGATCCGCTTGTTCTGACCCCAGTATACCTCAAACCGCCGGCTCTCTACCTCTGCGCACGGAGACCATATTTTTGCACGATGCGCCTCAGGCTCCGCATCCAAGGCCTGTAGAGCGCCGCCAAGAACACGCAGGTCGCGATGCCGTGCGTGACGTCGAACGGCACGGCGGCGGCCACGCGCGCCACGATGCCCGCCCAGGTGAGCGGGTGCACGAACCCGATGACGTCGTACGCGTTGATGATCACGCCGTAAAGCATGGCCGAGGCAAAGCCGAACGCAAGCAGAACCGGCATGCGCACCGCGCCGTCGGCGCGCTCGAACGCGCCTGCATCGGCCAGCATGCCGCCCGCATGGCCGACCATTCCCCAGGCGTACATCTGCCAGGGCGTCCACATGCCCTGCCCAAAGAAGAAGTTGCTGGTGAGCGCCGCGAGCGCACCGACCATAAAGCCGTTGCGGCGCCCGAGCGCGGCCCCGGCGATGATCGCGATGGCGCTCACAGGCTTAAAGTCGGGGATCGGCCCGAAGAGCACGCGCCCCGCCGCGGCAAGGGCGGCAAGCACGAGCGTGGGCATGATCTGCCTGAGCGCCGGTCGGCCCGCCTCGTACCCCGCAAAGAACAGGGCGATAACGAGCGCCACGACCGCAAGCATGAGCAGTGCCGACTGCGCCACGCCAGCATAGAGCGTGAGGCCCATGCACACGGGAACCGCCAGGAGTACGAACGGCTCTATATGTTGCCAAACGCGTGCGAACACTCGAACACCCCTCGATTACGGACGGTAGTAGACGTTGCCAGCAAAGAACTGGCCGGTCGGCTCGGTGCAGGCGAGCTCGCCGTCGAACATGAGCGAGACGTCGTCCGCAACCTGCTCGGCAAAGTCGAGGTCGTGCGTTGCCATCACCACGGTGGCGCCGGCCTGCGTGCGCTCGCGGAGCACCTGCGCAACCTTGCGGCGCGCGGCCAGGTCGAGCCCCTTGGTCGGTTCGTCGAGCAGGAGCAGCTGGGGACGCAGGAGCAGAAGCTTGCCCAAGGCCAGGAGCTGCTGCTGCCCGCCCGAAAGGTCGTATGGATGCAGGTCTGCGCGCGCCCCGAGCCCGAGCTCGGCGAGCATCGCGCGCGCCTGCGCCTCTCCATAGCCCGCGGTGTCGGCCCACTCCATGAGCTCGCCCAAGGCGGTGTCGGCGGCAAACAGGGCGCGCGGGTCCTGCGGGAGCAGCGCGCACGGCGCGGCCCCGAGCTTGAGCGAGCCCCGGCGCAGCCTGTTGGACTTGGCGAGCACGCCGAGGAGCGTCGACTTTCCGCAGCCGTTGCCGCCCACGAGCGTGTGCACCGCGCCGGGGGCCAAACGCAGGTCAAGCCCGCGCAGCACCCAGCGGTCGCTCCCCGGGTATTTGAACCAGGCCCCCTTGAGCGCAACGGCATCCACACAAGGCGCCATGCTCGCAGTAGCGGCGCTCGTGTCTTGCTTTAGCAGCCCAGCCCGCTCGCCCAAGGATGACATGTCCGAGACCTCGCGCACCTTGCCCTCACTGAGCTCAAACGCGCAGGTTGCATAGTCGAGCATGGGGCGCGGGCGATGCGTGGCCACCACCACGGTGCAGCCGAGCTCGCGGTTCACGCGGAACAGCGCATGCAAGAAGTTCTTCTCGGCGATGGGATCAAGCTGCGACGTGGGCTCGTCGAGCAGCAGCAGGCGCGGGCGCATGACGAGCACGGCTGCCAGAGCGAGCAGCTGCTTGCGCCCGCCCGAAAGCGCGTCGGTCTGCTCGCGAAACCAATCCTCCATGCCAAAAAAGTAGCTGGTCTCGGCAATGCGGCGGCGCATCTCGTCTTGCGGGGCGCCGAGATTCTCGAGCCCAAAGGCCATCTCGTGCCACACGCTGTCGCACACGATCTGGTTCTCGGGGCTCTGGAACACGTAGCCGACCGTGCGGGCCGATTCGGCATCCGAAAGCTCGCTAGCAGCGCGGCCGAACACCTCGATCTTGCCCGACCGCTCCCCTGCCGGGGCGATCTGCGGCTTGCAGAGCGAGAGCAACGTGGACTTGCCGGACCCCGTACCACCCACGAGCAGCGCGAACGAGCCGGCAGGAACCTCCCATGAGCAATCCTTGAGAACGGGATCCGTAGCACCGGAATGCGCAAACGTCAGGTTGTGCAGGGCAAGCGCGGGCGCAGATGCGGCGGCATCGGTCATGAGAACATCCTCTCGTTGCGCGCGAGGGCGAGGGCGGGCAGGAACATCCAGCAAGCATAGGGCACGTAGCCCCACCAGGCGATGAGCCTGCTCATGGTCGGATAGAACGCGAATTGGCTGGTAGCCGCCCATGCAAGGAGCAGGCAGAGCGCACCCGCCAGCAAAAGCGCAACGAGCGCAAACGCGTCCGCGGCGGCAAATCGATAGCGCGTGTAAGTGCTCCGGCGCGCCTCCGCCGACCAGCCCCGCGCGCGCATGGCATCCGCGGTCTCGAGCGAATCCTCCAGGCTCCAGCCCATGAGCACGTGCGTCTGGCGCAAGCGGGCCCGCACGGCAGGAACCACCAGGCGCTTGGCAAAGCGATGCGGTTGCTCGGAGGCAGCATCCTCGGTCGGGCAAGCGCAAGCGACCGCCTCGCCGACCCCCACGCCACTCGAACGCGGGCCAGACCCCGCAACGTGGAACTCGTCCGCAGATTCGCACGCGAACGTAGCAAACTCCGGTTCCGCCTCGGCCCTCAGCCCAGCGCCGCATTCCGCGGCGGCACGTGCTGCAACGTCCTGCACCTGTGCGATTTGCCGGCCGCGACGCACGAACTTGGGGATCAGCCTCATGCACATCGAGACCATGAGCGCGATGGTCGGCGCCGCGTTGCCCGCGAGCGCCATCACCTTGCTTTGCGGGAGCATGCTGGCCGCAGCCTCGAACCACAGCACGCTCGCCACAAAGAGCGCGCCCATCGCGCAGCCGTAGGCCATGCTCTCCGCATAGACCACGCGCGGCCCGATGCAAAAGAGCGCGGTCGACCCCGAGGCCGAGAACAGCGGGTTCACGAGCGCGATCAGCAAGATCGTGGGCAGCTGCCACCTGAGGGCGCGGGCGCAGGAGCGCACCCCGCGCGAGAGGCAGCCGTAGGCGAGCGCCCCCGCAACCGAGAGCGCGATCAGCACCGGCTGCACGGCAAACATGGTGAGCACGAGCGTGACCAGCACGTATGCGGCGGCGACCGCCGGATGATTTGTCTCAAACGCCGCAGCTCGCGGCCCGCGTGCTCCCATACACCGTCCCTTCATCCGCCCCATTGTATAATTGCGGCGTTTGCGCCACGAGGCGCACCGAACCGATTCTCAGGGGAGCTCGAATGGACGCAACCGCTATCATCCTCGCCGCCGGCGAGGGAACCCGCATGAAGTCCAACCACGCCAAGGTCTCGCACAAGATCCTCGGCAAGTCCATGATCGAGTGGGTCGTGGACGCAACCGTCGCCGCCGGCTGCAAGCGCATCGTGGTCGTCGTGGGCAGCCACGCCGACGAGGTCCGCGCCCTGCTGGCCGCCGCCTACGAGGGCGCTCCCGTTGCCGTGGAGACCGTCGAGCAGACCGAGCGCCTGGGCACCGGCCACGCCGTCAAGGTCGCGCTCGAGGCCACCGGCATCTGCGCGGGCCCCGTCGTGGTGCTCAACGGCGACCTGCCGCTCATCCAGGCCGAGACCGTCCGCAGCTTCGCCCAATCCGTGGCAGACGGCACCGCCGCGACCGTCCTCACCATGACCCCGCCCGACCCGTTCGGCTACGGGCGCATCCAGCTCGACGCCGAGGGCGTCATCGAGCGCATCATCGAGCAGAAGGACTGCACGCCCGAGCAGGCTGCCGAGCTGCTCGAGTGCAACTGCGGCTGCTACGCCTTCGACGGCGAGCAGCTCAGCGCGCACATCGGCGACATCACCAACGACAACGCCCAGAACGAGTACTACCTCCCCGACATGCTGCAGATCCTCAAGCACGCCGGGCAGAAGGTCGGCATCTTCCACGCCGACGACTACCGCGACGGCCTCGGCGTGAACAGCCGCGCCCAGCTCGCGGAGCTCACCTGCATCGCGCGCGACCGCATCAACGCGCACTGGATGGCCGAGGGCGTCACCTTCATCGACCCGGCGCAGGCCTGGGTCGGCCCCGACGCCACGATCGGCCGCGACACCGTCGTGTGGCCGCAGACACACCTCATCGGCCATGTGACCGTGGGCGAGTCGTGCCAACTCGGCCCCAACTCGCGCCTCACGAACACGACCGTGGGCAACAGCAGCGTGGTGGACGAGACCGTCGCCGACAACGCCGAGATCGGCAACGACGTCAATTGCGGCCCGCGCGCCTACCTGCGCGCCGGCACCCGCATGCTCGACGGCTCCAAGGCCGGTACCCACGTGGAGATCAAGAAGTCCACGATAGGCGAGGGCTCCAAGGTGCCGCATCTCTCCTACATCGGCGACACCACGATGGGCTCGGGCGTGAACATCGGCGCCGGCTCCATCACCTGCAACTACGACGGCGTGAACAAGCACGCCACGACCATCGGCAACGACGCCTTCGTGGGCTCCGACACCATGATGGTCGCCCCCGCGCAGATCGGCGACGGCGCGCTCGTAGCCGCCGGCTCCGTGATCACCGAGCCCGTGCCCGCCAACGCCCTCGGCCTCGGCCGCGCGCGCCAGAAGAACATCGAGGGCTACGCCACGGCGTACCGCGAGCGGATTAACCGCACGAAATAGCGTTTTACCAACGGGTCGCAGCACATGCGGCCCGTTTTCTTTTGCGGCTCAGCCCGCCCGCAACCCATACCCGGACCTGCGTGAATCTATGGTCAGTTGGTTAATAAAGCGCACGTCAGGGCGCCGTAAAGTACGCGGGCGGTTACAATGCCGCATGTTATCTGTTTGGCATCCGAAAAAAGGAGAAGGGTAATGCCGATCATTAACCCCGAGAAGCAAGAGAGCATGCGCAAGATCATCCGCGTGTACTCCGGCTCCTCCAACCGCCCCCTGGCTGAGAAGATCGCAAACATCCTGGGGGTCGAACTTTCCGGCCTCACCCTCAAGCAGTTCGCCAACGGCGAGATCTACGCGCGCTACGACGAGACCGTCCGCGGCGCCGACGTGTTCCTGATCCAGTCCGTCGCCGGCGGCAACGTCAACGACATGCTCATGGAGCTGCTCATCGCCACCGACGCCGCCAAGCGCGCCTCGGCCCGCTCCATCACCGCCGTCATCACCCACTACGGCTACGCCCGCCAGGACCGCAAAGCCGGCCCGCGCGAGCCCATCACCGCCCGCCTCGTGGCCAACCTCCTCGAGCGCGCCGGCGTCGACCGCATCATCACGCTCGACCTGCACCAGGGCCAGATCCAGGGCTTCTTCGACATCCCGGTGAACCACCTCTCCGCCCTGCCCCTCTTTGGCGAGTACTACAACAACATGCACTTCGACACCGACAACCTCGTCGTCGTGTCGCCCGACGTGGGCCGCGCCAAGGCCGCCAAGAAGCTCTCTGACATGCTCGGATGCGACCTCGCCATCGCCCACAAGGGCCGTCCGCGCCACAACGCCGCCGAGGTCATGGGCATCATCGGTGACATCAAGGGCAAGACCTGCGTGATCAACGACGACATGATCGACACCGCGGGCACCCTCTGCGCCAACGTGCGCGAGCTCAAGGCCCTCGGCGCCGGCGACATCTACGTCTGCGCCACCCACGGCATCTTCTCGGGCCCGGCCATCGAGCGCCTGAACGACGCCCCGATCGTCGAGTGCCTCGTGACCGACGCCATCCCTGTCGAGCCCACCGGCAAGATCAAGACCATCTCGGTCGCCGACGAGTTCGCCCAGGCGATCTCGGCCGTCTACCACGAGGAGCCCGTCTCCACGCTGGTCGGCGGGGACTTTGCGATGTAATCGCATCGTTGCTGCATCCC
>CAVDTO010000018.1:0-14981 GCA_963611895.1 bacterium | reverse complement strand
GCCGAGGCCTCTCGGAACACGAGCAAAGATCACGCTGGCAGCAACACAGGGATCGGCCTAAATATACGAGAGATACCTGGCGGCTCCCGATCGACCGAAACGCATGGCGGCTACCGATAGAACCAACGGGCTAAACTTCAGGCTCAGCCATAAAAAGCGCCCCCTCCCGCAATGGAGAGAGGACGCTTGGAACAGCATTCAGGTTGAACGAACCCGGTATTACCCCGTGTTCTGGAGGCCTGCGGAGACACCGGTCACGGTGGAGAGGATCAGGCTCATGTACTCGGCCTTGGCCTCGTCGGACAGCTCGTCCTGCTCCATGCGCACCTTGCGCAGCGCGCGCACCTGCGCGATTGAGAGCGCGTCCACGTAGGGGTTGCGCACGCGGACGGCCTGGCCGAGCACGCGACGGTGCTCGAGCGGCCACTCGTCGCCCACGATGGCGAGCACCCACTTGCGGGTGAGCTGCATCTCGGTAAAGACCTTCTTGGAGAGGTCCTCGCGGTCGCCCAGGCGCAGGTACATCTTGGCGATGCGCTGGTCGGTCTTGGCGAGCGACATCTCGATGTTGTCGATGAACGTGCGGAAGAACGGCCACTCCTCGTAGGCCTTCTTGAGCAGCTCGAGGTCGTTGAGCTCCTCGCACGCGGTGCCCAGGCCGTACCAGGCGGCCAGGTTGATGCGCGCCTGGCTCCAGCTGAAGATCCACGGGATGGTGCGCAGGTCGTCGAGGCTCTTGGCGCCCAGGCCGCGCTTGGCCGGACGCGAGCCGATCGGCAAAAGACCGACCTCGGTGAGCGGCGTGACCCAGCTGAACCACGGCGTGAAGTCGTCGGTGTGCAGCAGGTCGAGGTAGCGCGCGTGGCTCACCTCGTTGAGCTTCTCGGCCATGCCCCAGTACTTCTCGGTGGTCTCGGTGTTGAGCTTCTCGATGCTCGGGGCCGAGTTGAGGAGCGTTGCCGCAGCGACCGACTCCACGTGGCGCTGGGCGAGCGTCTGGTTGCCGTAGCGCGCGAAGATGACCTCGCCCTGCTCGGTGAGCTTGAAGAAGCAGTTGACCGAGCCCTTGGGCTGCGCGAGCACGGCCTTGTTGGCCGGGCCGCCGCCACGGCCCACGGCGCCGCCGCGGCCGTGCATGAGCACGAGGTCGATGTCGTTCTTCTCGGCCCACTTGGCGATGCGCTCCTGCGCGGAATGCAGCGCGAGCATGGCCGTGGTGGGGCCGGCGTCCTTGGAGGAGTCGGAGTAGCCGAGCATGACCTCCATGCGGCGGTTCGTCTGCGCCAGGCGCTTCTGCACCACCGGGAGCTCAAGCACCTGGTCGAGCACGTCGGTGGCGTTCTCGAGGTCCTCGAGCTGCTCGAATAGCGGGATCACGTCGAGCTCGGGGACGTCCTCGGGGTGCGCGAACGAAAGGTGCGCGAGCTCGAACACGTCGGCGATGTGCTGGGCGCTCTTGGTGAACGAGATGATGTAGCGGTGCGCCATCTTCTTGCCGTAGCGCTTCTGGATCGCGCCGATGGCGCGGAAGGTGTCGATGACCTCGCGCGTCATGGGCTGCAAGTCGCCGTGGATGCCGTTCTCGTGGATGTCCTTGAGGGCGCGGGCGTGCACCACGGAATGCTGACGGAACTCCATCTCGACCATGTGGAAGCCGAACGACTCCACCTGCCAGATGAGCGTCTGCACCGGGCCGTAGGCGGCGCGCTTGGCACCGCAGTCGGCGAGCGAGCGCTGCACCACGCGCAGGTCGGCGAGGAACTCCTCGGCCGAGTGGTACATGGTGTCGGAGTTGCGGCGCACGGTGGCGTTCAGGCGGTCGGCCATGACGAGCATGACGGCGCGGTGCGGCTCGTGCTCGCTCATGAGCTCGGCGCGCTCCGTGTAGAGCTCGCTCATCTCCACCTGATGGTTCCAGAGGTTGAGCAGCTCGTCGGAGGGCTTGGAGTAGGTGGTCTCGAGGGTGAGGTTGCGGCCCACGCGACGGCACTTGTCCTCGAGCTTCTCCACCATGTGCGTGTAGTACTTGGCGGCGACCTCGCGGCTCACCTTGGCGGTGACGTTGGGGTTGCCGTCGCGGTCGGAGCCGATCCAGCTGCCGGGGTGGAAGAACGCCGGGCAGACGGGCGGCACGGTGCCGGCCTTCTCGCCGAGTACCCAGTCGTCGAAGCGGCGGTAGATCACCGGGATGCTGTCGAACAGGGTGTAGTCGAAGATGTCGATGATGGTGTCGGCTTCCTCGACGGGCGTGGGCTTCTTGAAGGCCACGGGGCTCGTGCGCACGAGGGCGTCGATCTCCTGCAGCATGTGGCGCTCGTTCTCCACGAGGTCGGAGCCGCCCAGGCGCGGGCGCTCCTCGAGCAGGTTGGAGATGCGGCGGATCTTGCCCTCGACGGCCTTGCGGCGCGCCTCGGTGGGATGCGCGGTGAACACCGGGTGGAACTCGAGCTTGGCGAGCAGGCCGTTCGCGCCTTCCTCGCCCATCTCGGAGACGATCTGGTTGTAGGCAACGGTGAGCTCGTTGGCCGGGTCGACCTCGGTATCGGTGGAGGCGCCGGCCTCGCGCTCGCGCAGGATCTCGACGCGGTAGTTCTCCTCGGTGAGGTTCGCCAGGTGGAAGAAGCTCGTGAACGCGCGCACGATCATCTGCTGCTTGTCGAGCGGCAGGTTGTCGATGAGCTCGATGACCTCGCGGAACGCCTTGACGGAAGGCGAGGTGCCCACAGGGATGCCCTGCTCGTCGACCTCCTCCTCGGCCGCGGTGGTGCCGGGGTTGCCCTCGTTGGCGCGGATCTCGGCGTTGAGGATCTTGTCGAAGAGCTCGGCGACCTCAGGGTCGTACTCGGCGAGCACCTTGCGCTCCAGGCGCAGGAAGAGCGCCAGGTTCTCGCGAAGGGTCTCGGGAATATCGATCTCGGCGAGCTGCTCCTTGGTCTCGTTGTTGGAGCCGATGCGATGGACGAAGCGATTGACGACAGCCGCCGCCACGCGATGCGCGGCGGTCTCGGGTGAGGACTGGTTGTCTTTGTTCTCAGCCACGTTGCCTCCCTATTTTCGGATACGTGCGGAGCGCACGCGAGAAGCATTATAGGCTCAGGGATTAAGGCGAGCGACCGCAATTGCGCTTTACCTAAGAAAAGTACATCCTGCATTCAAGGAGCTATGGCGCCAACGGTCGAATTCGTCGGCGGGCGGCATGCAGGGCGTGCAAAAAAGGCGCGGCCCCGGTGCTGGGGCCGCGCCTCGATCGCGGTTGGCGTGCGAGCGGTGAGCAGATGGCTGCAGGCGAAGACGCGTCGGCTTGCGCGAGCAGCCGCAGCTGCCTGCAGAGCGGTTCGCCCTCTCCTACCCGAGCAGGCGCGCCACGTCCTCGGCCACGGTATCGATGCTCACGAGTTCCTCGTCGTGGGTGGCCATGTTGCGCACCTTGACCTTGCCCTGCGCGAGCTCGTCGCCGCCCAGGATCACGATCAGGCGCGCGCCGAGCTTGTCGGCCTGCTTGAACTGGCCCTTGAGCGAGCGCGCCTGGTAGTCGGCCTCGGTCACGATCCCTGCGGCACGCAGGCTCGCGCACACGTTGAAGACCTCGCCGCGCAGCTCGCGGCCGGCGTTGGCCACGTACACGCAGGGGGCGGGGTCGGTCGCCATCTCGCCGCCGAACGCCTCGAGCGCAAGCATGGCGCGCTCGAACCCGACCGCAAAGCCCACACCCGGCGTGGGCTTGCCGCCCTCGAGCTCAACAAGGCCGTCGTAGCGGCCGCCGCCGCCGATGGAGCCCACGCCCGCGCCCGGAGCCTCGACCTCAAAGACCGTGCGCGTGTAGTAGTCGAGACCGCGCACGAGGGTCGGGTCCTCCACATACTCGATGCCCGCGGCGTCGAGGTAGCGCTTGACCTGCTCGTAGTGCTCGCGGCAGTCGTCGCAGAGGTTGTCGCCCATGAGCGGGGCGTCCTTCATGATCTCGCGGCAGCGCTCGTTCTTGCAGTCGAAGGCGCGCAGCGGGTTGATCTCGGCGCGCTCGCGGCACTCGTCGCACATCTCGTCAGCATGGCCGAGGATGAAGCTGCGCACCGACTCGCGGTAGGCCGGGCGGCACGCCGGGTCACCCATGGAGTTGATAAGCAGGCGCAGTTTGGAGAGATCGAAGCCGAGGTTCTTGTAGAACTGCATGAGCATGATGATGCACTCGGCGTCGGCCGCCGGGTCGGGCGCGCCGAGCCACTCGATGCCCACCTGGTGGAACTGGCGCAGGCGGCCCTTCTGCGGGCGCTCGCCGCGGAACATCGCCTCGGCGTAGTAGCCCTTAAAGGGCGCCGAGCCCTGCGGCACCAGGTTGTTCTCCACCACGGCGCGCACCACGCCGGCCGTGCCCTCGGGGCGGAGCGCCAGGCGCTGCTTGGCCTTGAGGTTGGAGTCGGTGCCCTCGCCGAGCGCGCGCACGAGGTTGGCGCCGCTGAACACGCGGAACATCTCCTTGCGCACCACGTCGGTGGACTGGCCGATGCCGTGCACGAACACGTCGACCTGCTCGATCGCGGGGGTCTCGATCGCCTGGAAGCCGTACGGCCCGAACGTGGAGGCCGCCACGTCCTGCATCTTCTGCCATGCGCGCATGTCGCGCCCGATGAGGTCCTTGCATCCCTCGGCCTTCTGTGCCTGCATGTGGCATCCTCCCTGTTGCGCGGGCATGTTGCCGCGTCCGTTCGCTGCGTAAACGCTCGCTATTATATGGCAGCCGCGCAAAAGCGGCGCCGTCGCCGCGCGGAAGCCCCGCTGCAGGCGACGGCGCCGCTCGAACAGGGCACCTTTGGCTCAAACGATATGGGCCCGTCGTGCGGGCCCGGCTAACTACTTGCCCTCGAGCGGCACGTAGTCGAAGTCCTCGAGCTTTTGGTGGTGCTCATGGCACGAGAGGCAGAGATAGCCGGCATTGGAGACGGCGGGCACGCCCTCCGCGCTGAGCTTGCCGAGGTCGGTGATGGGTCCGCCGCACGCGGCGTGCTTGGCCACCAGGTTCTCGGCCATGTTCGAAAGGGCATCGGACAGCCCCTGGAACTCGTCCTCATAGGACTTGCGGCCGCCCGCGACTCCGGCGAGGTCGGCCTCGGTCAGATTGAAAGCGCTGTTCTGAGGCTTGTTCTCTGCGGTCATGGTGGTCCCCTTTCGCGAGGTTAAATGCTGAATGCGGCCGTCGGTTGTCGGCTGACTCAAATAGTAGCTCCCCCGCGGCGCACGCAAGGCGGCAGGGGGTTCAACATCGCGTTAAGGAGTGCGGGGCTGGCCGGCAGCGCCAACCGACGCGCAAGGCCAATGCACAAGGAATACTCGGAAGCGCAAATCGCCTGCAGAAGTGCGGGGGCAGGGCAACCCCAGCAAAAGAGCTGGCCCCGAAAAACTTCCGGAACCAGCCCCATGCGGCATCGGCTATCTGGCCGTTCGAGCTTTAGAGCGCAGCTTGCCCCTAGCCATCTAGGTTTAGGCGCAGCCTACTCCGCGCTCTCCCCTGCGGCAGCTCGAAGCTTGGCCGCGCTCGGCTCGCTCAGCAGCAGGAACGCGAGCATGGCGACCGAGCACACGAGACAGACGATCCACGTGCTCGCGAACGACTGCGAGGAGTCGAACAGCACGCCCGAGATGATCGCGCCCACGGTGCCGCCCACCATCTCGAGCGAGGTGATGGTGCCCGTTACCTTGCCGAGGTCGGCCATGCCGAACTGCTTGGAGGCCGCGATCGTGGGCGTGATGGTGCCCATGCAGGTGCCGATGCCAAAGCTGATGGCGGCAACGATCGGGCCGAGGTCGGTGGCCGGGAAGCACAGCGCCACGCACGCGACGATGCACGCCACCGAGCCCAGGATGTTGCCGAACCGCAGGCCGAACTTGTCGTAGATGGCGCCGAGCGAGATCTTGGCGATGACGACCGTGACCATGTAGGCCGAGAGCACGGTGCCCGCCCAGATGGGATCGTGCCCGCCGGTGACGATCTTGGCGCCGTTGACGGTGACGCTCGTCATGTTGGTGACCTGGTTGGGCAGGATCGCGCCGTTCACGAGGCCCATGAGCAAAAACGCGATGACGAGCAGCCAGAACGACGGATGCTTTTTAATGACGGCCCAGCGCAGCGACGGCTGCGGCTCGGTGGCCTTTGCGCCCTCGGCGGTTTCGCTCACGTCGCCCTCGTTCTCGCCGAGCGGGGCCAGGCCGATCTCGCGCGGGCTCGTGCGGAACGACCATGCCGTGATGGGCAGGGCAAAGACCATGCAGATGGCCGCGAGCGCCAGGAAGGCGGGGCGCCAGCCGAAGCTCACGATGAGGCTGCTCACGATCGGCGAAAGCACGGCGCCGCCGAAGCCCGAGCCCGAGAGCGCGATGGAGATGGCGAGTCCGCGCTTGACCGTGAACCAGTTGGCGGTCACGAGGCTGATGAGCAGGCGTGTGGAGGCCACGGCAAAGCAGCCCGAAACGGCAAAGAGCACGTAGACCTGCCAGAGCGAGCCCACAAAGCTCATGCCCACCAAGACCGCCGAGGTCATGATGACGGTGAGCGAGCCCAGGATGCGGCCGCTCACGCGGTCGGCGATATGGCCGATCACGAGCGAGCCGAGCACCGAGACGACCGTGGAGATGGCGTTGGAGATGTTGTACTGCGCGAGCGTGACGCCGAGCTCGGAGACGATGAGCGGCTGGAAGAGGCTCATGCAGTTGACGAAGATCGTGTAGCAGGTCGCCATGATGACGAATCCGGAGGCCACGACGAACCATCCGGGAAAGACGCGGTACTGCTTGGCGGAGGACATGATCGGTGTTCCCTTCAGCGGTTGTTTGCAATTTGAGGGGCGAGGTTGGGCGCTTCAGAGCTTTGGTCGGTTCCGGCCGGCTGTAGCGCCCGAGATCGCCCCGAAAGTCGAGGGCATAGGCCTTGCGCGCCATGCCCGAAGGCTTGAGGGGCGAGGTTGGGCGCTACAGACGGTCGGAAAGCCAACCGAGGGCCACGGCGGTATAACCCGCCGCCCCCAGGGGCAGCTCGGCATCGTCGAAGCGCGCCTTGGGATGATGCTGGGCAAAGTGCTCCTGCGTGTCGCTCGCGGCGGCCCCGATGGTGAAGTACGCGCTCGGCACGCGCGCCGAGATCAGGGCGTAGTCCTCGGAGGCCATGGCATGGAAGAGCGGGAGGAACGCGGTCTTGGGGAGCACGCGGCCCACGTAGCCCTTAGCGAGCTCGGTCATGGAGTCGTCGAGCACGAGCGGCGGCACGTCGGAGAGGGTCTCGATCTTCACGCCCACGCGGTAGGTTGCGCCCACGCCCTCGGCGACCTCCGCGATGCGGACCTTGAGGCGCTCCATGAGCTCGGTGTCGAAACCGCGCATGGTGCCCTCGAGCACGCAGGTGTCGGGGATGACGTTGGCCGCGGCGCCGCCCGAGAACTTGCCGATGGTGAGGGCGACCTCCTTCATGGCGCTGACCTCGCGGCTCACGAGCTCCTGCAGGGCGAGGTGCACGTGGACGCCTGCGGTGATGGGATCGATGCAGATCTCGGGGCTGGAGCCGTGGCCGCCCTTGCCCTGGAGCGTGATGCGGAAGCCGTACACGCCCGAGAGCGCGGGGTTGCCGTAGAGCACGAGGCCGATCGGCGACTGGCTGTTCACGTGCATGGCAAAGCCCGCCGCGGGAGCGGGCTGCTCGAGCAGGCCGTCGGCGATGGCGGCGCGAGCGCCCTCAAAGGTCTCCTCGCCGGGCTGAAAGAGCAGCTTGACGGTGCCGTTGAGCTGCTTGAGCTGCTCCTCGCGCGCCTTGAGCAGCTTGGCCGCGCCGAGGAGCGCCGTGGCGTGCATGTCGTGCCCGCAGGCATGCATGCAGCCGTTCTCGCTCGCGAACGGCTCGCCCGACTCCTCGGCAACGGGCAGCGCGTCCATGTCGCCGCGCAAGAGGATGGTGTTGCCGCAGGCGGCATCGTCCGCGCACCCGTCCTCGCCCGCGGCCTCGGCGCCCTTGCCGACGAGCGCGACCACGCAGTTGCCGTCCACGAGCGCGCGGAACGGGATGCCCATCTCGCTCAGACGCTCCTGAATGTAGGCGCTCGTCTGCGGCAGGTCGTTGGCGAGCTCGGGAATGCGGTGCAGCGCGTGGCGCCACTCTGCGAGCTCCGCGGCCATGGCCTGCGCATCGGCAAGGATCGACTCGTCGATGGCCGCGGCGGCGGCCTCGCTCACCTCGGGCGCAGACTCGGGCACGATATCGAACAAACTAGATGCCATGTATCCCCCATCAGATAAAAATGCTGATAGCACTCCATCAGCGTAAAGTGCAAGGCACAACAATAGCCATGCCCCAACGGCCGCGCGCCGCAAATGCACCCGGCAACACGTTGTTTACAAAAGCACCCGATTTTTATGCAGAACGGTCTCAGCCGCACCCCGCGTCCCCGTTCGTTCAGTTGACGTTTGCTCCCAAAGCCAGCCAAATGCCCTGTCACTGCCATGTGTGGTAAATCGATCCGACCAAACAAGAGACGGACGAGCTGTTTCTCGAGAGACTCAAAGGTGCAAAATAACGGCCTGCAGGCTTGGGGCCGGGGCAGCCCCGGTTACCTAATTGACCACACATGCGTTTACCTGCCAATTTTATAATCGCCCACATTTTTCCTAGGGACTTTTGTGTTTGGTTCCCACGTTTTTCCTAGGGACTTTTTCAAACTGGCATTAAAGGGGCCTGCAACAAGTTTGGATTGGAGCGCGCCCTGCGCACGTCGCTTTCTGCGTATCGCGACGATGGCTGGATGGTGAATGCCCCGCTGTGGGCAATCGGGCAGGCTCCCGTGCTTCTGGGGACCGGTGGGGAGTAGGCCGCGACAGCCGGCCGAGGTGGCCGTTATTCGACGCCGGCCGTATCCTGCGCGGCAAGTTCTTCCTCACTTGCACTGCTGCGTGGCTTGAGGAAGCTCAGGTGCGTCTCGGAGATGACGATCGCAGCAAAGATGAGCGCGAAGCCCACGAGCAGGCGCGCCGTGAGGGCCTCCCCCGCGAGCAGCACCGAGAAGAGCACGCCCGAGGGCGACTCAAGCGAAAGAAGAAGCGAGCCCGTGGAGGACTCGACATGCGCCAGTCCGGCGTTCTGGATAAACATGTTGAAGCACGTGCAGATCACCGCGAGGAACGCCAGGCGTCCCACGACGCCCCAGGTCCACGCCACGTTGAGCGAACCGGGTTCGAACACCACGGCGCTTGCGGCCGAGAGCGCCGCCACCACGAGGAACATCCAAAACGAGACCGTGTTGACGTCGGTGCTCGCGCCGTACTTGCCGACGATGCAGATCTCGAGCGCAAAGAAGACCGCGCCCACGAGCGTGAGCACGTCGCCCGTGCCGATGGCGAAGTCGTCGAGCGCCACGAGCCCGATGCCCGCAAGACAGATCGCCGCCGCGCCCACGTTGTAGAAGCCGAGGCGCTCCCCGCCCATGAGATGGCTCACAAACGGCACGAGCACGCAGTAGGTTCCCGTGAGGAACGCGTTCTTGCCGGCCGTCGTCTGCGCGAGGCCGAGCGTCTGCGCCACGTAGGCAGCCCAGAGCGCCACGCCCACGGCTGCGCCCACGGCGGCATCGCGCCGGCTCACGCCCGTGCGCAGGCTCTTCCAGCACACGGCGAGCATGATCGCCGCGGCCGCGGCAAAGCGGATGGCGAGCAGCGTGAACGTGGGCAAAAGGCCGACCGCGTCCTTCATCACCACGAACGAGAATCCCCACAGCAGCGCGATCCCCGCCAGCGCGAGCTTCCAAAACGTCGCCGAACCGAACGACTTCGCCGTGCCCATGCGCGCTCCCCTCCAAACAAAAAGGCCCCGCGAGCACTGCGCCCGCGGGGCCGGTACCGGCACTGTAGGTTACATCAGCTTGGTCTCTTCGAGCTGCTCGATGATCCAATCGTTGATTCGGATCACCGGGCGGCGGAACACGATGCCGAGCGCGAGCGACGGCACGAGGTAGAGCGCGAGCACGCCCATCTCGATCCAGTACTCCGCGCCGAACGACCCCGCCATGGCGGCGTGCATGGCGTTGATGCCGTGCGTGAAGGGCAGGAACGGGTAGATCGCCTGGAAGATCGGGGCGGTCATCTCGATCGGGAAGGTGCCGCCCGAGCCGCCCACCTGCATGACGAGCAGCACGACCGCGAGCGCCTTGCCGATGTCGCCGAACGAGACGGTGAACGTGTAGACGATGTTCACGAACACGAAGCTCGCGAGCCAGCCCGTGAGCAGGTAGAGCATGGGATGCTCGCACTGGATGCCGAAGAACAGGATGTCGCCCGCGCAGACGAGGGTGGCCTGCATGAGGCCGAGCAGAGCGAACGACGCAAAGCGGCCGAGGTAGACCTCGTGCAGGCGCACCGGGGCGAGCGAGCGCACGAAGCTCTCCTTGACCTGCACCTTGAGCATGGCCGCGAGCACGATGGAGCCCACCCAGAGCGAGAGGATCGTGTAGAACGGCGCCATGGCCGAGCCGTAGTTACGAATGTGATAGATGGGCTTGCGGTCGATGGTAACGGGCGCCGTGAGCGCGCTCGCGAGGGTCTCGGTGTTGCCGCCGATGAGCGCGCGGATCTGCGAGATGTCGCCCGAGGCGGCCGCCTCGTCGAGCTTGGCGCGCAGGTCCTCGATCTTGGCGGCGGAGTCGGTTAGGTCGCCGCTCGTGGAGCTGAGCTTGCCGCTCACGCGCTCGAGGTCGGAGGTGAGCGACTTGCCCGCCGAGGACAGGCTCGAGACGGTGTCGTCGAGGCTCGCGGAGATGCTCGAGCTCGAGCTCGCCACGTTCGAGATGCTCGACTTGAGCTCGCCCGCCTGCGACTTGAGGTTCTTCTCGTAATCGCCCTTGACGCTCGTCACGCTCGACTTGGCCTCGTCGATCGCGGCCTTGACCTCCTTTTTGGTGGAGGCCACGTCGGAGGTGCCCTTCTCGAGCGACTCGGCCGAGGAGGTAAGCGAGTTCGCCACCTTGGAGCGCGCCGTGTTGAGGTTCGTGAGAGCGCTCACCGCGTAATCGAGCGCGGCCTTAACGTCGGGGAACTTGGTGGCGTCGACCTTGGCGGAGAGGTCTTTAAGCTCCTGCGCCGTGGAAGCGGTCTTGTCGATCTGCGCGTTGATGTCTGCGGCCACGCTCCTCAGCTGCTTGGCCGTGGTGTCGGCGTGCGCGGTGCCGGCATCGAGCGCGGAGTCGACCGAGGACGAGACGCCGTCGAGCCCCGAGACGCTCTCGGAGATCGCGGAGTCGACCCCGCTCGTGGCGGTGCCGAGAGCGGCCTCGACGTCCGAGAGGCCGCTCTTGGCGTCCGCGAGCAGACTCGTGGCGCTCTGCGAGGTCGTGCCCGTCTTGCCGAGCAGGTCGCCGGTCGATTTGAGCGAGGAGGCGCTCGAGTCGATCACGCCCGAGAACGCGCTGATGGTGCCCGAGGCGTTCCGCAGCCCCGTGGCGCTCGAACCGAGCGTCTTGGAGAGGTTCGACACGAAGTTCGAGGCCTCGTCGCCCGACATCGAGTCGAGCAGGCTCTCGACCGTGTTGAGCCCGATGGTGGTGACCGTCTTGGTGAAGGTCTCGTTCACCTGGCTCTTGACGGCGTTCGAGCCCTTCTCGGTCACGATCTGGGCGATGGCGTTGGACTTCTGGTTCTCGTAGTACTCGATGTCGGCGTGCTTAACCTCGGTGGAGAAGAGCGTCATCATGTCGGCCGAGAAGCTCTTGGGGATGATCACGGCGGCGTAGTACTCGCCCGAGCGCACGCCCTCGACGGCGTCGTGCTTGCTGTTCACGAACACCCAGTCGAAGTTGTCGTTCGCGCGCAGGGAGCTCGTGACGTTCTCGCCGATGTTCACCTCGACGGGAACAAGGTCGCTCTTGTAGCCCTCGTCGACGTTGGCGACGGCGATCTTGAGGTTGCCGGTGTTGCCGTAAGGGTCCCAGCTACCCGCGATGTTGAACCACGCGTAGAGGCACGGCACGATCACGAGGCCGACCACGACGACGAGCGCGATCACGTTACGGCTGACGTTCTTGACGTCGTTCTGGAAGATGCGAGCGATGTTCCTCATTCGGCATCACCGCCTTTCGTGGTCTGGCCGGGTATGGCGCGGGTCTCGTCGATCTCTGCAGGTGCGGGCATGGGAGCGGTCACGTCGGCCGTGGGGTTCGCGGCGCCGCCACGGTCGCCGCCCGCGACGGGCTTGCGGCCGCGACCGGCGTTCGCACCGGCGCCTCGCGCCGCCGAGCGGTCGCGCACGCCGAACCCGAACATGCGGCGCGCGGCCGGGATGGCACTCGTGTGCTCGCGCATCTCGGCGCGGAGCTTCTCGTCGGAGAGCGCGGAGAGGCGCATCTGGGTGTTCAGGCTCTCGCGGATGTACTCGATGTTGATGAGCCAGCCCGCGATGGCGATCACCGCGACGACCCACAGCACGAGCATCACGATCTTGCCCTCGTTGTCGAGGTCGAGCAGCCAGGTGAGGCCGAAGAGCAGCACCTGAACGCCCACGATGCTCGCGAGGCCGCCGCGCACGTACTTGGGATAGCGCTCCTCAAAGGCCACGGCGCGCTCCACCAGCTCGTGGCGGAAGGCGTCGGTGTCGAGCAGGGCGCGCAGGCCCGTGCGCAGCGTGTAGCGCTGGCGCGGCATGGTGTGCTCCTCGCAGATCATCATGCCGGTGGCCGCGAGCTGGCGGTCGAACAGCAGGTTGAGGTTCTGCACGAGCGGGCGCAGGCACACGCCCACGATGAGTGCCGCCACGAGGAAGACCGCGAGAACGACGAGGTTGAGCACGTAGTTGGCGCCGTACATGCCGCCGATGGTCTCGCGCATGGCGTTGATGCCGTAGGTGAAGGGCAAGAACGGGTGCAGCTTCTGGAAGAACGTCGGCATCATCTCGATCGGGTACATGCCCGAGGAACCCGGGATCTGCACGATCACGAGAATGACGCCCACGGCCTTGCCGATGTGCTTGAAGGTGATGCCGAGCGCGTAGATGATGTTCACGTACACGAACGAGATGCACACGCCCGCGAGCATGAAGAGCCCCGGGTGCAGGCACTGCACGCCGAGCGCGATATCGCCCGCGCACACGATGACGGCCTGGATGGCGCCGAGCAGCACGAGCAGGAGCCAGCGGCCGAAGTACGCCTCGGTGGCCGAGATGTTGCCCAGGCCCTCGCGGTCGACCTCGAGCTTGACGATGGCGATGAGCACGAAGCCGCCGACCCAGAGGGCGAGGTTCGTGTAGAAGGGCGCCACGCCCGAGCCGTAGTTGGAGACCGGGTAGACCGACTTGGACTTAAGCGTGACCGGCGACTTCATGAAATCCGAGACCTCGGAGACGTCGGTGCCGATGAGCTGCGCGAGGCCCTCGAGTGACTCGGTCGAGCGCAGGGCGGCGACGTCGTTGCGCGCGGATTCGAGGCTCTCCTGGATGTTCGCGAGCGAGGAGTCGCTCTGGCTGAGGGCGTTGCTCACCTCGTCGAGCGTGGCGGAGAGCTGCTTGAGCGTGCCGCGCGCCTGCGCGATGGTGGGCTCGAGCGACGAGACGACGCCCTTGAGGTCGCCGCTCACGCTCGAGAACGAGTCGAGCCCGCTCGTGAGCTTGGGCATCACGTCGGTGTTCACGCTCTGCATGCCGCTCGCGAGCGACGAGGCGCCCTTGCTCACGGCCGCGTCGACGCTGCTCGTGGCACCCGAGATCGCGGTCGCGTCGGACTTGATGGCGTCGGACTGTGCGGAGAGCGCGTTCTTGACGGAGGCGAGCTTGTCGTTTTGCGCCTGCAGCGTCTGGACC
Source organism: bacterium (assembly GCA_963611895.1). Classification (GTDB taxonomy): domain Bacteria; phylum Actinomycetota; class Coriobacteriia; order Coriobacteriales; family Coriobacteriaceae; genus Collinsella. The sequence continues at coordinate 1,171 of CAVDTO010000018.1, read as the reverse complement.
GCCTGCTTGATGGCGCCCGTGGAGGTCGGGTCCTTCTCGGCGACCTTGGAGAGGCCGTCGATGGCCGCCTGGTTGGAGTCGATGAGCGTCTGCACGTTCGCGAGCGCCTCGTCGACGCTCGTGGCCGCGGAGTTTACCGTGCCGGAAAGCTTGCCCACGGCAGCGTTCGCCTTGGACGAGGCGGTGTTGAGGTTGGTCGACGCGCTCGAGAGTGCGCTCGAGAGCGAGGTCTGCAGGTTGAGCGCCGAGGAGCGCGTGGTCGAGAGCAGCTTGTTGCTCTTGGTGAGCGTGTCGTTGAGGGCGGGGATCTGGTCGTTCAGGCCGGCGAGGGTCTTGTCGGCGGAGGCCACGCCCTCCTTGGTCGTGCTCACGGTCTTGTTGGAGCTCGCAAAGAGGTCGCGCGCCTCCTGTACGGAGCTGTTCGCCTCGTCGAGCGTGGAGATGAGCCCGTCCTCGGAGTCGGCGGCCTTGGTCTGCACGTCGACCCCGGCGTCCTTGGCCATGTTGAGCACGACCTCGGTGACCGTCGACACGAAGGTCTCGTTCACCTGGCTCTCGATGGTGCTCGCGCCCGAGTCGGTGACCTTGGGCGCCACGGCGCTCTTCTTCTCGTTCACGTAGTAGGTGAGCGCGGGCTGGTGGAACTTGCCGTCGAGCATGCTCACCATGTCGGCCGAGAAGCTCTTGGGGATCACGATCGCGGCGTAGTACTCCCCCGACTCCACGCCCGTCTTGGCCTCGGAGGCGGAGCTCACGAACTGCCAGCCGATCTGGTGGTTCTTCTTGAGCTTGGACTCCACCTGCTTGCCGGCGTTGAGCGAGCCCGCGAGCTCGCTCTTGGTGCCGCGGTCGTTGTTGACGATGGCGACCTTGATGTTGCCGGTGTTGCCGTAGGGGTCCCAGTTGGCGACGATGTTGTACCAGGCGTACAGCGACGGGATGATGCAGACGCCGATGGTAACGATGAGCGCCACCGGGTTCACCAGCAGGCGCTTGATATCGCGCTTGAAGATCCCCAGGGAGACCTTTGCGCTCGACAGTTTCTTCTTCAGGCTCAAGGGTTATGCATCCTCAAAACTCGGGCGGAACGAATCGCAAACGTTCCCATTGTAGGCGCTCAGCTACGAATACCTGCAGAGATGGGAACGCTCAGAGTGCAGAAATATACCAA
>CAVDTO010000017.1:0-15923 GCA_963611895.1 bacterium | reverse complement strand
CCGTCGTCGCCCTCGTACTCATCGATAGGAGAGTTCTCGGCATCGAAGAAACCAAGGATGGAGCGCAGGATCGAGATGGAGATATCGGCAATGGTGTCGAGCTCCTCATCGGTCATCTCTACGCCATCCTTATAGTGCTGCGCGAGCTCGGGATAGTCGCCCGTATAGGAGCTCTGCTCCTTTTCGACTTCTGCAATGGTTTCTTCAGACATGGAACTCTCCATTAATAAGGTACCTAATTAAGCTTGCTACCCTGCTATTTCTTCTTGTGCGGGCGAGCCTTGCGCTCATGGCGCACAACGTCAACCTTGAGAGGAGCGTTCTTCATGCGCTCCTCTTCCTCGGCCTTGGCCTTGTCCATGACCTTTTGCGTGATGAAGATCTGCTGGATGACCTGCCAGGCGGAGGACACATCGTAGTAAAGCAGGACGCCGACGGGCAGGCTCCAGCCCATCCAGAGCATCATGACGGACATAACGACGGCCATGGTCTTCATGCTCGAAGCCTGGGCACCCGTCTGGTTGCGCGACATATAGAGCTGCGGGATCAGCGTGAGCACGGCGAACAGCGCGAGGCACACGAGATACGGCGCGGCGATGCCGATACCCTGGGCAAACGAGGCGCTCGGGGTGGTCGTGAGGTCGGGCAGGATGTTGTAGAACGAGAAGTCGCTGCCCTTGAAGTACTGCGGAAGGTTGCGCAGCAGCGTGAACAGGGCGAACAGAATCGGCATCTGGATCAGCAGGGGCAGGCAACCACCGAAGGGGTTGAACTTGTTCTCGCTGTAGAACTTCTGCATCTCCTCCGACTGACGCTGCGGGTCGTCGGCGTAGCGCTCCTGGATCTCGAGCATCTTGGGCTGCAGCACCTGCATGCGGGCGGTCGACTTGGTCGACTTGAGCATGAGCGGAGTCAGGAGCAGGCGGATGATCACCACCAGGATGATGATGGACAGGCCCCAGTCCACGGCAAAGCTCTGGATGAGCTTGAGGGCCTCGAACAGGATGTTAACGATCCAATCCCACATGAATATCCTCCGGAAACGTGCGCCTCATCAAGGCACGGGATCATAGCCGCCAACGTGCAGGGGATTGCAGCGCAGGATGCGCCTTATAGCAAGCCAGCAGCCTTTACAGGCACCATATTTCTCAATAGCCTCAACAGCATACTCAGAACAGGTGGGGTTGTATATACATGCGTCGGGCAGCAGCGGCGAGATAAACCGCTTGTATGCCCTCACGCATGCCACGAGAAACGAGCTCAGGAGCTTTGGCCGCATGGGCGAACAGCTCCGATTTTGGCCCGCTTGCCGAGCGATTCGAGCGCAGAGATCATCTCCGCCGGCGTGGCGGAACGCGTCTTGGGCGTTGCAAACAGGATGATGTCGTAGCCGTCCTTGGGGTACCCGCAGGCGCGGGCCGCCTCGCGCAGAACGCGCTTGGAACGGTTGCGCACCACCGCACAGCCAAGCCGTTTAGCACCAGCGAAGGCGACCCTTGCCGGATCGCCTTCGCTGGCAGATTCACATATAACCATTCGAACCAGAGGGTGGTTATAGCGCCGACCTTGGTGAAACACCCGCTCGAAATCTTTTTTGGACTTCAGCGTCCTCATGCTAAATGCATGCAGAACTAGACGGTGAGGCGCTTGCGACCCTTGGCGCGACGGCGAGCGAGTACAGCGCGGCCGCCCTTGGTTGCCATGCGGGCGCGGAAGCCGTGGGTCTTGGCACGCTTGCGCTTATTAGGCTGGTAAGTACGCTTCATGGTTTGTTTCCTCCTGCTGCGTTTGTTAAAGCCCGCGCAACGCGGGCGATTTAGACACCTGAGCTTTGAGATTGTAGGTAAACGCACGAGAGAATGTCAACAAATCAGGCGTAAAAGCATATATATCCGCACAGGTTGGCATGGACGTGGAGCGGTTGAACTCGAAAACTCGGCCGCATTTCACCGCTTTTCAGAGAGCTTTCCACAGGCCAGGTGGAAAGTGTTAACAACTTTTCAGCTCGTTGCTTCAGTTTTCAACATGTTTTGAAAACTTGTGGAAAGCTTCGAAAACAGAGGTGCTGAGCTAGTATCTATTGCGAAAGATTGCGAAAGATTCGAGAGTTCCATGTCAGAAGACTTCTATCCTTTTGTGGATTCCGGCGACCCCGCGCCCGACAATCGGCACCTCAACGGCGTCGAAGAAGAACCGCAAGCCGCAGTAACGCAGCAAGAAGATGCAGCTCAGGCAAGGTATGCCACGCGCATCGCCATCTACGACGATATGCTCTCGACCCCGCGCGTGATCGTGGTGGAACCGCACGATGTGCGCACCTACCTGGAGGAGACGACGAACACCGTCTACCGCTCCATGAAGGAGCAGGGCGGCTCCATCTCGCTCATGGTGATCCGCGAAATCGTGGAAAACTTCATCCACGCGAACTTTGCAGAGCCGATCATCTCGATCCTCGACGGCGGGAACACCATCCGCTTTGCCGACCAGGGCCCGGGCATCGAGGACAAGGAGCGGGCGTTTGAGTTTGGCGTGACCTCGGCAAACCGCGACATGAAGCGCTATATCCGCGGCACCGGGGCGGGATTCCCGATGGTGCAGCAGTACATAGAGAACAAGGGCGGCGCCGTCTCCATCGAGGACAACATGGGACAGGGCACGGTCGTGACCGTGAGCGTCGACCCCGCACGTGTGGCAGAGCTCGAACGCTCGAGCGGCCGTGGCGCGGCTGTGCGCGCCTCGGAGTTCACGACATCGAGCATTGTTGCAGCTCAGCAAGGCCAGACGAGCCAGCAACAGGGTTATGGCATGCAGGCAGGAGCCGGAGCAGGCTGGAACCAGGGTGCATACGGCATGCAGACCGGCGCCCCGGCGCAGCAGCCGATGTGGCAAAGCGCACCCGGTCAGCAGGCCGGCGCGGCCGATCAGGCAGCAACGTTGCAGCAGCCGACCACAGACCCGCAGGCAAGCGCCCAACAAAACCAGTGGCAGGGTCGGCAGAACCAAAACACCTGGCAGCAGGCCCAAAACCAGATGCAGGGAGCGTACCCGCAGCAAGCGGGCACGAGCCAGAACATAGTGCAGCAGCCCGCGAACCCCTACGGCCAGAACGGTGCAGGCATGGCCGGCGCGTTCAACCCCTACGCCGCGACACCGGGTCAGTACCCGCAGGGGCAGTACTTCCCGGGGCAGCTTCAACAGGGGCAGCCCGCATACCCGTACAGTTATCCACAAAACGCGGGGATGTACCAGAGTTATCCACAACAGCAAGCTCAAATGGGCTATCCTGTTGCAAACCAACCTCAGATGCAAAGCCAGGACCCCTACGTGAGCGAGCGCGGGCAGCAGGCCCTCGCCTTCCTCGCGCGGGGCACGCAGTGCGGTCCGACCGACCTCAACCGCGCGTTCGGAACCTCGGTTCCCACCTGGTCGCGCGAGCTCGACAAGCTCGCCGAGGCCGGCTTGGTCATCAAGCGAGGGCAGAAATTCCACCTGACCGAGCTCGGCCAGACCTGGACGCAGAACCGCACGGCATAGGACACCCATGGACGAAGAAGCACAGATCATCCTCTCGGACGCGATCGCGTTCTGCCAGCGAGACGGCATCGACAAGCGTCTCGTGAACATGCTGAGCCAGTCGCGCGGCGTGTCGCTCACCGACGACGCCCTCGTCATCGAGGCGCCGTCGCGCTTTGCCTACACGAACATCCTCAAGAACCGCGAGATCATCGAGCGCTACCTCGAGGAGATCGCGTTCTGCCCGCTCGCGTTGAACGTCACCGTTCCCGCAGCTCCGGGAGCTGCAGCCACACCGGCAAGTGCAGGAGCGACCCCTCCTGTTGCGGGTACCCAAGCAGCAACGGATCCCGCAGCGCAGCCCGCAAGCCCCGAGGCCACAGCCGCGGCAGCACCGGCCCATGTTTCCCGTGAAACCACCGCTGCGGCAGCGGCACCGACGGCGGCCATGCCGAGCGCCGCGCCTGCCGGAGAGATGCCCGTGGCCGAGGCCGGCACCGCCACGAACGTCACCGTCAAGAACACGATGACGCCCGACGCGTTCCGCAAGATGGTCGCCCAGATGAACGGCGGCACAACACCCGCCGCGAGCACGAGAGGGCCTGAGCCGGACCCCGCCGCCGCACAGTCTACCTGGGCAAACGACGCCGCCGCCCCCGTGGAGGACGCAGCTCCCTCGCCCGCCTACTCAAAATTCACCTTCGAGAACTTCGTCTACGGCGAGGAGAACAAGCACGCCTACCGCAGCGCCCTGCGCTTTGCCGCGGTGGCCGACGAGCCCGGCGCCTGCACCTCGCTCTTCATCTACGGCAACTCGGGTCTTGGCAAAACGCATCTCTTGCTCGCCATCAAGAACGAGCTCAGCGAGAAAAAACCCTGGATCCGCGTTAAGTACGCCAACTCGCAGGCCTACATCGACGACTTCATCAACGAGGTCGCGGTGCAAAAAACCGCGGGCGGCGGGATCCTGCGCGAGTACCACGCGGCCGATGTGCTCATCATCGACGACATCCAGAACATCATCGGCAAGACCGCGAGCATCGACTACTTCTTCCGCCTGATGGACGAATTCATCCGCGACAACAAGAAGGTCGTCATCGCATCGGACCGCGCACCCAAAAAACTCGGCATGGACGAGCGTCTCACCAGCAGGTTCAACGCCGGCATGCTCTGCTTGGTCTCGGAGCCGGGCTTTGAGATGAAGTACGCGATCCTCACGCGCTTCTACGAGACCACGCTCAAGGGTGCGGGCCCGGCGGCAGGTGACAGCCTCCTCAGCACGGCCGGCGACATCGGGCACTTGAGCGACGCCCAGCTCCGCCACATGGCCGAGGTCTCGGGCACCAACATCCGCGAGCTCGAGAGCTTCTGCCAGCGCTGCGCCAACGACTCGTGGGACCGAGAGCAGGAGGGACGCGAGCTCACGGCCGAGGACATCGACCGCATCGCCAACGAGTACTTCGACATCGCGCACAAGAAGATCCATATCGACACCGTGCAGGCGGTCGTCGAGGAGTTCTACCACGTCACGCACGAGGAGCTCATCGGCCCGCGCCGCAACGCGAACATCGCCTTCGCCCGCCATGTGGCGATCTACCTGGCCATCGACATGTGCGAGATGACCACGCCCATGGTCGGTGCGGAGTTCGGCGGGCGCGATCACTCCACGGTGCTCAACAGCATCAAGGTGATCGAGAAGAAGATAAAGAACGACCGAGGCCTCGTGGAAGACCTCCAGGCGCTCCGGAACAAGATCTCGCTCAAGTCGTAACGGCCGGGTAAGCTTGCGCACAGCCTGTTGAAAAGTTGTTGGAAGCCGTGGGAAAGGATGTTGAAAGTGAGCACGCTCGAGCGGAAAACTTATGCACGGGTTTTGCCTGTTGAAAACCGACCCGCTTGTCCACACCGCGCGCCTCAAAACTTTTTGGCACCTGACCTGCAGATACGTAAGTAATCAACAGCGTCCACGGTCTTATTACTATTATTAGATTTATATCTATATAGAAAGGTATTAAATAGCATGAAGTTCACCGTGAGCCAGAGCTCCCTTACGCAGGCACTCGCCACCGTCATGAAGGGCGTCGCCTCGGCGTCCACCCTCCCCATCCTCTCAGGCGTGCTCATCAAGGCCGCAGACGGCGTCCTCGAGTTCCAGACCTCTAACTACACGATCGCCATCCGGCACCGCATTCCCGCGCATGTGGAGGAGCCCGGCGAGACCGTGGTTCCTTGCAAGATCCTCAACAACATCGTCAAGACCCTCTCCGACGCCTCCGTAAACTTCGTGGTGGAGGACCGCCAGGCGCTCATCACGTGCGAGAAGAGCAGCTTCAAGCTGAACACCTTCGACGCCGGCGACTTCCCAGAGTTCCCGACCTACGCGCTCGAGCAGACGGTCGAGCTCCCCGAGGCCCTGCTCTCGCAGATGGTGGGCCGCGTGTGGCGCGTGACCTCCACCGACAAGTCGCGCCCGGTGCTCTCGAGCGTGCACATGCTCGTGGAGAACAACAAGCTCACCCTCGTGGCCACCGATGGGTTCCGCCTGGCCGTGTGCGACACGAACGTGGAGACCTCCTCGCTCGAGGGCAGCTTTGAGCTGAACATCCCGGCCGCGGCCTTCAACGACGCGCTGAGCATCATGGCAGGCGAGCCGCAGATCCAAATCGGCTCGGCAGACACGCAGGTCGTGCTCGAGGCCGGTAACACCACCTACGTGGCGCGCCGCGTTGAGGGCACCTTCCCGGCCTACAAGGGGCTCATCTCCAAGCCCTGCAACACCGAGATCAAGATCGATGTCGAGGCGCTCTCCTCTGCCATCAAGCGCGTGGCCGTGTTCGCGAGCAGCAACCCGACCATCCGCTTCGAGGTCGATGCCGACGCCTCCACGCTCTCGCTCTCGTCGATCTCGAACGACCAGGACCAGGCGCGCGAGGTCATCGATGTGGAGATGACCGGCGAGTCGGGCACCTCGAGCTACAACCACCGCTACATCTCCGACTGCCTGGCCGCGCTCTCTAAGGAGAAGGAGGTCACGCTCGAGCTCGAGGATTACCGCCAGCCCGGCGTGTTCAAGTCGTACGACAAGATCAACTACCTGTACCTCGTCATGCCGGTGCGCGCCTAGGTAGCGGGGCCGCGCCCAGATGCCGATGCGCGCGCGGGCACTCCGCGTTCACGACTACAGAAGCTATAGGGAGCTCGAACTCGCCCTCTCGGAGCGGGTGACCGTACTCGTGGGGAAAAACGCCGTGGGCAAGACCAACCTGGTGGAGGCGCTGCAGTTGCTCTGCTCGGGGATGTCGTTCAGGCGGCCCTCGGCGCCCGAGCTGGTACGCGAGGGCGCTACCGCCTGCCGTGCGGAACTCCGTCTCGAGGGCGACGGCCGCGTGGTCGACCTCGCCCTGAGCGTGGCCGACGGCAAGCGCTCGTTCGCGCGCAACGGCAAGAGGTGCACCTCCTCGGGGGTGCGCGGCGTGCTGCCCGTGGTGCTCTTTTGCCCCGACGACCTCGACCTGGTAAAGCGCGCAGCCCGCGAGCGCCGGAGCGCGCTCGACACCTTCGGTATGCAGCTGAACGAGCAATACGCCAAGCTCGTGCGGAGTTATGCGCGCATCGTGGAGCAGCGGAATGCCCTCCTCAAGGAGCCGGGAACCACGCCGGCGCTCCTCTTTGCCTGGGACGACTCCTTGGCGACCACGGGTTCGGCACTGCTGCGCCACCGCCTGGCGCTCCTCGACCGCCTGCGCGGTGAGCTCACGGGCATCTACGCGAGCGTTGCCGCCGGCGAGCGCGCGAACATGGTCTACGAGAGCGCCCTCGGCACGGAAGACGAGCTGCGCGCGCTCGGCCGCGATGGGCTCAAGGAGCGCTTTTTGGCCGCGCTCGAGCAGGGCGCGCAGGAGGACCTGCGCCGCGGTGTCACGCAAGTGGGGCCGCATCGCGACGAGATCGCGCTCTCGATCGACGGGCGGGCGGCCCGCGCCTTCGCCTCGCAGGGGCAGCAGCGCTCGCTCGTGCTCGCCTGGAAGGCCGCTGAGGTCGAGGTCACGCGCTCGATTCTGGGCACGACGCCGCTCCTCTTGCTCGACGACGTCATGAGCGAGCTCGACGAGCACCGACGTAGTGCCTTCATGGAGCTCGTGGGCGGCGCCGTGCAGACGGTGATCACCACGACGAACCTGGGCTATTTTTCGAACGAGACGCTCGCGGACGCAAAGGTGGTGGAGATCCATGGCACGCAGGCATAGGCCCGCCCCCGCATCGGAGCGCTTTGGCGGCACCATCGAGCTGAACGGCTACGCCGCTCTCGCCCGGCGGCAGATCTTCGACACCGCAACGCCCGAACAGCAGGAGCGCATGCGCGCCGCCGAGTGCACGGGCAAGGTGTACGGCGCCTGGAACAAGGTCCTCTCCGGTACGCGCGAGGGCAAGCACGTGACGGGCCTGCGCTACCTGCCCGAGAGCAACGAGCTGCTCGTCTACACCGACGCCCCTGCGTGGACGCAGGAACTCAGTATGCTCCGCGAGATCATCCGCGCGCGCATGGCGCACGAGGGGGCCGAGGTCGCGGCTATCCGGTTCCGCACCTCGCGCAAGGGCTACACCAAGCAGTCCAAACAGGGCGCGGGCCGCCTGCCGGTCGATGCACGAGTGCCGGAACGCCCCGTGGTGGAGCGCCACGCGCTCGCGCCCGAGGCCGAGCGCGGCATCGACGCCGCCGTGGCCGGAATCACCGACGACCGTTTGCGCAAAGCCCTCAAATCGGCGTGGAAGGCGAGCGCCGAGTGTTCTGTGACCAAAGAAGACGGCTCGCGGTCCTAGAGGGCTTCTGATTCCTTTATAGGGGCATTCGAATGCCGCCTTGCGTACCCCCGCAGTCCGCTAAAATATGGAAGATTCAACCAACGCCTTTTAGAAAGGGAGGACGCGTGGCGAAAGATAACGAGTACGGCGGCGGCGAGATCAAGATTCTCGAGGGTCTCCAAGCCGTCCGTAAGCGCCCGGGCATGTACATCGGCTCGACGAGCGCCAGCGGCCTGCACCATCTCGTTTGGGAGATCGTCGACAACTCCGTCGACGAGGCGATGGCCGGTTTCTGCACCGAGATATCCGTCACCGTGCACCAAGACAACTCCATCACGGTCGTCGACAACGGCCGCGGCATCCCCGTAGAGGAGCACCCCGTCAAGAAGATCCCGACCCTCGAGGTCGTCATGACGATCCTGCACGCGGGCGGCAAGTTCGACAACAACGCCTACAAGGTGTCGGGCGGCCTGCACGGCGTGGGCATCTCGGTCGTGAACGCGCTTTCCAAAAAGGTGATCGTGCAGGTCAAGCGCGACGGCGGTATCTTTGAAATGCAGTTCTCGCGCGGCGAGACCACCGAGAAGATGAAGCGCATCGGCGACTCCGACGAGACGGGCACGACCGTCAGCTTCTGGCCCGACGACGAGATCTTTGAGACCTGCGAGTACAACTTCGACACCCTGCACAACCGCCTGCAGGAGACCGCGTTCCTCAACAAGAACCTCAAGATCGTCCTCACCGACGAGCGTCCGGCCGAGCCCCACGTGGAGGAGTTCTGCTACGAGGGCGGCATCATCGACTTCGTGAAGTTCCTGAACGAGGGGAAGACCGCCACAGACGGCCTCGAGGAGCCGATCTACATCGAGGGCGCCTCGCCCGAGGGCACGCCCACCGAGCGGATGGGCGAGGTCGAGGTCTCACTGCAGTGGAACACGGGTTACGGCGAGAACGTCATGAGCTTCGCCAACGACATCTACACCCCCGAGGGCGGCATGCACCTCGAGGGATTCCGCACGGCGCTCACCCGCGTGATCAACGACTACGCCCGCAAACAGGGGCTCCTTAAAGAGAAAGACGCCAACCTCACCGGCGACGACGTGCGCGAGGGCCTCTCGGCCGTCATCTCGGTCAAGCTGGCCGATCCGCAGTTCGAGGGCCAGACCAAGGCCAAGCTCGGCAGCTCCTTCATGCGCGGCCTCGTGCTCAAGATCGTGACCGAGGGCCTCACCGACTATCTCGAGGAGCACCCCAAGCCCGCGCGCGAGATCGTCAAGAAGGCGCAGCAGGCCTGCAAGGCCCGTAACGCCGCCCGCAAGGCCCGCGAGGCCACGCGCCGCAAGAGCCTGCTCGAGACCGCGAGCCTGCCCGGCAAGCTCGCCGACTGCTCCGAGCGCGACGCCACCCTCACCGAGCTCTTCATCGTAGAGGGCGACTCCGCAGGCGGCTCGGCCAAGGACGGCCGCCGGCGCGACATCCAGGCGATCCTGCCCCTGCGCGGCAAGATCCTGAACGTTGAGCGCGTGGGCGACCATCGCGCGTTCTCGAGCGACACCATCCAGTCGCTCATCACCGCCATCGGCTGCGGCGTGACCACCGGCGCGGGCGACGGCGGGGACTTCGACCTCTCCAAGGCGCGCTACCACAAGATCATCATCATGACCGATGCAGACGTCGACGGCGCGCACATCCGCATCCTGCTGCTGACGTTCTTCTACAAGTACATGCGCCCGCTCATCGATGCCGGTTACGTCTACGTTGCCTGCCCGCCGATCTTCGGCATCAAGGTGCGCAACAAGATCCACTACGTCTACCCCAACGGTCGCCAGCCCGAGGAAGAGATCCTTAAGGACACCATCCGCAGCCTCGGCCTCAACCCCGAGGACGACGACGAGAACGCCGACGACAAGGGCGGCAAGGTCACCAAGAAGCGCCGCGGCTACACCGTCCAGCGCTACAAGGGCCTGGGCGAGATGGACCCCAAACAGCTCGCCTCCACCACCATGGATCCCAAGACCCGCATCCTGCAGCGCGTGACGATCGAGGATGCACTCACCGCCGACCGCGCTGTACGCGAGCTCATGGGTGCCGAGGTCAGTTATCGACGGGATTACATCGAGAAGCACGCGCACGACGCCCGGTTCTTGGACGCCTAGCGCTCGGCTTCCCCAGGCACCCCATCTTGCCTTTCAGGATTTCGGGCGCCGCACGCTAAGCGTGCGCCCTCATCCTTCAAGGCAACCTGGGGCACCTGGGAAACCCGAGCCGACCTGGGAGGGGTTCTTTGCTGGTTTTATGCAGTGAGGCCTGTCGGCTTGGGTGGGGTTCGTTGCTGTCCCAGCAAGGAACCCTAGCTGGCTTGAAAGGAGTTTAGGGTTGCTGCGCAAGTGCCTGCGATCCTTGACTCCTTGGGTCTTTTGGTGGGGCTTTATTGCCTTGCTCCGCTTCTTTGGCGATTTATCGCTGAACATATTGTTTTACCTGCGGGTTTTCTGACTTGTTCAAAAGCTCCGGGAACGAACATCTAGCCCACGCAAACCATGAGGAGGTAACGTGGCAGACGATATCAACAACAACGACGCCGAGGTTTCGGGCGACTCCATGCCCGACGATCTCAAGCGCCTGCTGGCCCGCGCCGAGCAGGGCGAGGACGAGGCCGCCGACGTCTACGTGGAGTCCGACGGCGAGGACGACTCCGACGACGACGGCGAGCTCGAGGAGAGCTTCGGCGCCGTCGAGCGCGGCGAGAGCGCCGGCGAGGACATCAACGGCGGCTCGCTCCAGATCTCGGAGTTCGGCCACGAGATGCGCCAGAGCTTCATCGAGTACTCGATGTCGGTCATCACCGCGCGCGCCCTCCCCGACGTGCGCGACGGCCTCAAGCCGGTGCACCGCCGCATCCTCTACGCGATGAACGAGAGCGGCATCTACCCCAACCGCCCGCACAAGAAGTCCGCCTGGACGGTCGGCGAAGTCATCGGTAAGTACCACCCGCACGGCGACTCCGCGGTCTACGAGACCATGGTCCGCCTGGCGCAGTGGTTCTCCATGCGCACGCCGCTGATCGACGGCCACGGCAACTTCGGCAACATCGACGGCGACGGCGCCGCGGCCATGCGCTACACCGAGAGCCGCCTGGCCAAGCCCGCCATGGAGCTCCTGCGCGACCTGCAGAAGGACACCGTGGACTGGCAGCCCAACTACGACGAGTCGCTCGCCGAGCCCCAGGTGCTCCCGGCGCGATTCCCCAACCTGCTGGTCAACGGCTCGTCGGGCATCGCCGTCGGCATGGCCACGAACATCCCGCCGCACAACCTCACCGAGACGATCGAGGCCGCCTGCTACCTCATCGATAACCCCGATGCCACGGTCGACGACCTCATGCAGATCATGCCCGGTCCGGACTTTCCGACCGGCGCGCAGATCATGGGCACCTCGGGCATCCGCCAGGCCTACGAGACCGGCCGCGGCTCCATCACCGTGCGCGCCAAGGCGCACGTGGAGACCACCAAGACCGGTCGCGACCGCCTGGTGTTCACCGAGATCCCCTACATGGTCAACAAGGGCACGCTGCAGGAGAAGATCGCCCAGCTCGTGAACGAGAAACGCGTGGAGGGCATCTCCGACATGCGCGACGAGTCCAACCAGAAGGGCCTGCGACTCGTCATCGAGCTCAAGAAGAACGTGATTCCGCAGGTCGTGCTCAACAACCTGTACAAGTACACGCAGCTCCAGACTACCTTTGGCGCCAACAACCTCGCCCTCGTGAACGGCGTCCCCAAATGCCTGTCGCTGCGCGAGATGCTGCAGCACTACATCGACCACCAGGTCGACGTGGTCACCCGTCGCACGCGCTTCGACCTCAAGAAAGCCCAGGCCCGCGCGCACATCCTCGAGGGCTACCTCATGGCCCTCGACCACATCGACGAGGTCATCTCGATCATCCGCTCGAGCCAGACCGACTCCGAGGCCAGCGCGCGCCTCATCGAACGCTTCGGCTTCACCCCGGAACAGACGACGGCCATCCTCGAGATGAAGCTCCGCCGCCTCACCGGCCTCGAGCGCGACAAGATCCAGGAAGAGCTCGACGGCCTGCGCCGCGCCATCGCCTACTACGAGGACCTGCTCGCCCACGAGGAGAAGATCCTCGGCGTGATCAAGGATGAGATGCGCGAGATCGCCCGCAAGTTCGGCGACGCCCGCCGCACCGAGATCACGCATGCCGAGAAGGACCTCAACGTGGAGGACCTGATCGCCGACGAGGATATGGTCGTGACCATCACCCACACCGGCTACGTAAAGCGCATCCCGGTGGAGGCCTACCATGCGCAGAAGCGCGGCGGCAAGGGCGTGAGCGGCGTGAACCTCAAGGAGGACGACGTCATCGAGGAGATGTTCATTGCGAGCACCCACGAGTACGTGCTGTTCTTCTCCACCAAGGGCAAGGTTTACCGCCTCAAGGTGCATGAGCTGCCGATCGGCACGCGCCAAGCGCGCGGCACCGCGATCGTGAACCTGCTGCCCTTTGAGGGCGACGAGAAGATCGCGAGCGTGATCACCTGCCGCGAGTTCCCCGAGAACGAGTACCTCATGTTCGCCACCGCCAACGGCATGGTGAAGAAGACCATCATGAGCGCCTACGACCGCAGTCGTCGCGACGGCATCATCGCCATCAACCTGCGTGAGGGCGACCGTCTGCTCGACGTGCGCCGCGTGCGCGAGGGCGACCGCGTGATCATGGCCACCACCGCCGGCAAGGCGATCGTGTTCACCGAGGACTGCGTGCGCGCCACCGGCCGCGACACCTCGGGCGTGCGCGGCATCACCATGCAGGAGGGCGCTGAGGTGCTCGGCATGGAGATCTCGGGCGGCCTGGGCGACCTGTTCGTGATCACCGAGCGCGGCTTTGGCAAGCGCACCCCCGTGGCCGACTATCCGGTGCAGAATCGCGGCGGCCAGGGCGTGTTCACCATCCAGATGACCGACCGCAAGGGCAAGCTCGCGGCCATGAAGACCGTGGGCCCGCAGCACGAGCTGTTCATCATCACCGAGGGAGCGACCGTCATCCGCGTCAAGACCGACCAGATCAGCCAGACTGGCCGTGCTACCCAGGGCGTGAAGATGATGGCCGTGGCCGAGGGCGACCGCGTCTGCGCCGTGGCCCGCATGGAAAGCGCCAAGGACGAGCCCGCCGAGGGCGAGGAGGGCGCCGCCGAGGGTGACACTGCGGCTGCGACTGCGGCCGGCGGCGAGGCCGTTGAGGCTCAACCGACCGAGACTGCCGCCGAGGCGGAGACCGAGGCGACGGGCGCTCCCAAGCAGGGTGCCGACGCTACGGAGTAACCTCGAGGCTCGATAGTTTCTCAAGCAGAGGAGGGCAAGCTGCAACGGCTTGCCCTTCTTTCTTTTGTGGGCGCGATGGATATAGAGGCCGATGAGGTGGGGGTATGCGAATTCCTAACCGGACCGCTACGGTGCTTCTGTTTGCCCGCATCCCTCGGTTGCTGCTGGGGTGCGGCCCGGTTCCGCTCGGGCGAGATGCACCGCGCTGTCGCTTCTTTAGTACCTCGCTATCATGTGGCCAGATGAGAACGGTGACGCAGCTTGGTCTAACCATCGTACATGCTCGCCGATTTCGATTGATTTTGAGCGGGAGGTAGGTTTAATACCGTGCGGGTTACGTATTCCGCAAGTTCGCCCGCACGCTTTGATCGCTCCTCGATACCAAAGGAGGGGCCGGTATCTGCTGGGATACCGGCCCCTCTTGCGTAAAGCTATGTGCTGTCCACTCAGGCGGCGATTAACGGGCTCCAACGCCCGTGCTCGGCTCCTTACAGCCCCTCGACCTCAAAGCGGCGTGCCAGGGCCTCCTGGTGGTTGGCGTGCTGCAGGGCCACGGTCTTGTCGACGATCCCCTCCTTCACCACGTTGAAGAGCGCCTGGTCCATGGTCTGCATGCCCTGGGCACCGCCGGCGGCGATGACGGAGTCGATCTGGTAGGACTTCTCCTCGCGGATGAGGTTGCGGATGGCCGTGTTCATGACCATGATCTCGAACACCGGGGTGGTGCCGCCGTCGATGGTGGGCACCAGGCGCTGCGCCACGGTGGCCTGGAGCACCATGGAGAGCTGGATGCGGATCTGGCGCTGCTGGCTCGGCGGGAACGCGTCGAGGATGCGCTCCACGGTGTCCGCCGCGCTGGTGGTGTGCAGCGTGGAGAGCACGAGCTGCGCCATCTCGGCGGCCGAGACCGCGGTGCTGATGGTGTCGGGGTCGCGCATCTCGCCCAGAAGGATCACGTTGGGGCTCTCGCGCATGGCGGAGCGCAGGGCCTCGGAGTAGGTGGCCACGTCGGTAGGGATCTCGCGCTGGGTGATGATGCACTTGCCGTGACGGTGCACGTACTCGATGGGGTCTTCCATCGTGATGATGTGGTCGTTGCGCGTCTTGTTCATGTGGTCGAGGATGCACGCGAGCGTGGTCGACTTGCCGCTGCCGGCCGGGCCGGTCACGAGCACCATGCCGCGCTTGAAGTCGCCCAGGCGGAGCACCTGCTCGGGGATGTGCATCTCCTCGGCGTCGGGCAGGCCGAACGGGATCACGCGCACCACGGCGCCGAACGAGCCGCGCTGCCTAAAGATGTTCGCGCGGAAGCGCCCCACGCCGGGCACGGCGAAGCTGAAGTCGTCGTCGTGGTTGGCGTTGTTGCGGAAGAGCGCCATGTCGCGCCCGGCGATCTCGTAGATCGCGGCAACGTATTCCTCGGTGTCGCCGGGCATGAGCGGCGCGCCGTCGGTGCGCACGTGGATGCCGCTCTTCTGGTACGAAAGCGGGAGGCCCGCGATGATGAAGATATCGGACGCCTTGGCGTCGATCATCTGCTTGAGTAGATCGTTGAGCTGCATGGTTCTCCTATTCGGTCTCGGTTGCGTCGGAACCGGTCCAGAGGGAGGCTTCCGATTCGTCGGTTTGGGCGGTGGTGATCTTCCATTGGTCGATGGTGTAGGCGAGGTCGTCGCTCACGGTCACGCGCGCGCTGAGCGTGCGGCCGTCTTTGGACGTGATGGTGAACGCAACGGAATTTCCGCTGGTAGATGCGTCGATGCTGAGCTTTTTGCCTTGCTTGCCCTCGGCGCCGATCGCGTCTTGCTTGATGGTGTCGAGCTGGCTGGCCACGGCGCTCGCGGCAGATGCGCCGTCGGTGCCGCCGGCGTGGGCGACCTCGTCGATCTCGGCGAGCATGGTCTGCCCGCAGCTCTCAAGCAGGTAGGTGTCGGTTGCGGCGGTTGCCTGGCGCTTGCTCATGGCACGCGCGGCGTTCGCGGTCGTCACGCAGAGCATGGCGAGCACGGCGAGCAGCAACACCGAGATAAGGACGATCAGGCTGATGGGGCCAATGCGGATGCCCTCGGTTTTCTTTGCGGCCATTATTCCACCCCGCTTACGTAACGCGCGGTGTCGAGCTTGTAGGCTACGCCCTCGCTGTCCGACACCTCGATGTGTGCACGGTACATCGTGCCGGTCTCGGTGCTCTCCTCGGTCACGTCGCAGGCGACTGCGTAACCGTCGCGGCCCTTGGAGGCAACGCCGGCGCCGACCTTCTCGCC
>CAVDTO010000016.1:0-15928 GCA_963611895.1 bacterium | reverse complement strand
GCACGCAGCAGTAGTCGAACTCGATGCCCTGGCCGATACGGTTGGGGCCGGCGCCGAGGATCATCGCCTTGGGCTTGGAGCAGGGCGAGGTCTCGTCGGGCGCGGCGGCCTTCTTGGCCTCGGGCGCGGTGCGGTACACGCTCTCGTAGGTCTTGTAGTGATACTCGGTGGCGCTCTGGAACTCGGCCGCGCAGGTGTCGACCGTCTTCATGCTCGGCAGCACGCCCAGGCCCTTGCGGTAGGCGCGCACGAACCGCTCGTCGGAGCCGGTGAGCGCGGCGATCTCGGCGTCGCTCGTGCCGTACTGCTTGAGCAGGCGCATGGCGTCGGCGTCGATGTCCTCCACGCGCAGGCCGCGCACGGCCTCCTGCACCTGGATCATGTCGTTGATGCGGTTGAGGTACCACGGGTCGATCTTGCAGATGCCGAACACGCGGTCGATGGTCCAGCCGCGGCGGAACGCCTCGGCCACGTAGAAGATGCGGTTCTCGGCGGGCTTGGCGATCGCCTCGGTGAGCTCGTCGTAGCTGAGCTCGGCGGCGCCCTCCTTGCCGCCGGCCGAGAGGCCCGCGTGGCCGTCCTCGAGCGAGCGCATGGCCTTGCCGAACGCCTCCTCGAACGTGCGGCCGATGGCCATGATCTCGCCCACGGCCTTCATGCGCGTGGTGAGGGTGGTGTCGGTGCCCTTGAACTTCTCGAACGCAAAGCGCGGCACCTTGACCACGCAGTAGTCGATCGAGGGCTCAAAGCAGGCGGGCGTGGCCTTGGTGATGTCGTTGACGATCTCGTCGAGCGTGTAGCCCACGGCCAGGCGCGCGGCGGCCTTGGCGATCGGGAACCCGGTGGCCTTGGAGGCGAGCGCCGAGGAGCGGCTCACGCGCGGGTTCATCTCGATCACGATGAGGCGGCCGGTGTCGGGGTTCACGGCGAACTGCACGTTGGAGCCGCCGGTCTCCACGCCGATCTTCTCGAGGATGGCGAGCGAGGCCACGCGCATGCGCTGGTACTCGAGGTCCGAGAGCGTCTGCGCCGGGGCCACGGTGATGGAGTCGCCGGTGTGCACGCCCATGGGGTCGAGGTTCTCGATGGAGCACACGATGATGCCGTTGCCGGCGCGGTCGCGCATGACCTCCATCTCGTATTCCTTCCAGCCCGCGATGGACTCCTCAACGAGCACCTCGTGGGCGGGCGAGAGCTCGAGGCCCTGGCTCACGATCGAGACGAGCTCCTCCTCGTTGGCGGCGATGCCGCCGCCCGCGCCGCCGAGCGTGAAGCTCGGGCGCAGCACGCAGGGGTAGCCCACGCGCTCGACGATGCTGAGCGCGTCCTCCACGCTGTAGGCGTAGCCGGAGCGGGCGACCTCCAGGCCGATCTCGGCCATGGCCTCGTTGAAGAGCTTGCGGTCCTCGCCGCGCTCGATGGCGGCAAGGTCGCAGCCGATCATCTCGACGCCGTACTTGTCGAGCGTGCCCGCGCGGGCGAGCTCCACGGCGGCGTTCAGACCGGTCTGGCCGCCGAGCGTGGGCAGGAGCGCGTCGGGGCGCTCCTTCTTGATGACCTTCTCCACGAACTCGGCCGTGATCGGCTCCACGTAGGTGCGGTCGGCGAGGCCCGGGTCGGTCATGATGGTCGCGGGGTTGGAGTTGACGAGAACGACCTCGTAGCCGTCCTCCTTAAGGACTTTGCAGGCCTGGGCGCCGGAGTAGTCGAACTCGCAGGCCTGGCCGATGACGATCGGGCCGGACCCGATGACGAGGATGCGCTTGATGTCGGTGCGCTTGGGCATGGTAAACCTCCTAGAGAGGCTGGCTCGTTGCGGTGCCGCCGTGTTCGGTTGCGGTGCGGCGGTTGCCGAGCCAGCAAGGGTGCAGCTAGTGTGCCTGGTTGGCCGGTGCGCGGGGCTCGCGTTTGGGCGAGGGTGCGGCCGGCGCGTCAGGCTGCCGTGGCGTCCGGGCGCCGCGGGCTTGCGGCCCAAGCGCCCGGACGGAGTGGCAAGGCTAAGCGACCGACGCTACGGACGCGTCTGCAAAATTCCAACCGTCAAGACGATCCTTGCTGATGTCGATGTTCAGGTAGTCGGCGTCGCCGTCCATGAGGCGCGTGAACGCGCGGAACAGGTAGTGCGCGTCGGTGGGGCCGGGCGAGGCCTCGGGGTGGTACTGCACCGAGAAGCACGGGGCGTCGAGCAGCTGGATGCCCTCGGCCGTGCCATCGTTGAGGTTGACGTGCGTGAGGCGGATGCGGCCAAAGCGCTCGTTCTGCACCACGGGGGCCACGCCGGCGCGCACCCAGGCGCGCAGGTCGCCGTCGGCCGGGTGCTCTGCGATGCCGCCCGAGAGCTCGGGCACAAGCTCGCCCAGGCTCGGGAAGATGAGGCCGAAGCCGTGGTTCTGCGCCGTGATCTCTACGCGGCCGCTCACGAGGTTCATGACCGGCTGATTGCCGCCGCGGTGGCCAAACTTGAGCTTTTCCATCGTGGCGCCGCACGCGAGGCTGATCATCTGGTGGCCCAGGCAGATGCCGAAGATCGGCTTTTTGCCGATGAGTTTCTGCACCTGGGAGTAGGTCTCCTCCACGGCGTCGGGGTCGCCCGGGCCGTTGGAGAGAAAGACGCCGTCGGGGTTGAGCGCGAGCACGTCCTCGGCGGGCGTGTTCCACGGGACCACCGTGAGCTCAGCGCCCACGCGCACGAGCCCCTCGAGGATGCCGCGCTTGATACCGCAGTCGTAGGCCACGACCTTGTAGCGGGCCTCGGGCGCGGGAACGTCGGCAAAGTCGTGGGCGGCCGGCAGGTCGGCGGCGGTGTAGGCGTGCGCCTCAGGGCAGCTCACGGTCTTGGCGAGGTTCTCCCCCACCAGCGTGGGCGCGGCGGCCAGACGCTCGGCGAGCTCCTCGACATCGAACACCTCGGTGGAGATGATGCCCATCTTGGAGCCGGTGTCGCGCAGGTGGCGCACGAGCGCGCGGGTGTCAACGCCCTCGATGGCCACGACGCCGTGGCGCTCGAGGTAGTCGGGCACGCTCACGGCGCTGCGCCAGTTGCTCGGCGTGGAGCACATGTCGTGCACGACCATGCCACGCAGGGCCGGGGCGCTCTCGGGGCGCGCGGCGTCGCCCGGGAAGGCGGACTGCACGTCGGCCTCGTCGATGCCGTAGTTGCCGATCTGCGGGTAGGTCATGGTCACGATCTGGCCTGCGTAGGAGGGGTCGGTGAGCACCTCGAAGTACCCCTCGAGCGAGGTGTTAAAGCAGACCTCGCCGGTCGCCGTGCCCGCGGCTCCGCAGGAACGGCCATAAAAAATGGTCCCATCCTCCAAATACAGGATGCAAGGACCACTCTGCTTCTTGCTGGTGCGCGCAAGAATCTGTTGCGCCAGCTCGCTCGGAGCGACGCTGCGGGCGGCGGTGCCCGCGCTCTGGTTGTTCGCCATCGGGTCTCCTTCCCGAACTCTCTGGATCGGCTTAAAGGTGTTTATAGGCTGGCGACATTGTAACGTGCCCGCCCGCGCTGCACCGGCGCGGGCGGGCGATTCATCTAATCGATTGAATGGGGGCGGCGGAACGGGCTGAGGTGCCAGCCGCCCCCTCGATCAACCAGGCGGTTCCGCCCTATACCCACGTGCTCAAACAGTCCCGCTCGCTCGGAGAGCACATTTAGTGCTCTCCGGCTCGTGCGGAAACTGCGCGCGAGGGTATAGGGCGGAACCTGTGGCAACTGGGTTGAGGGACCGGGGCGTCCGCTCGTCTAGCCACATAGCGAAAACGCGCCGGCACCCGTTCTATCGAGTGCCGGCGCGTCTTGCAAACGCCGTTGTTATCTCAATGCCTGGCGAATTACTTAGTTCGAGCGCTCGTTGCGGCGGCGGACCGCCATGAGCACGAGGCCCGCTCCGAGCGTGGCGGCCGCGGTGGCGCCGGCGAGCGTAGCGTCGCCCGTGGCGGGCAGCGCGTTCGCGATGCGGCGGACGATGGTCGAGGTCTTGGTGCCCTTCTCGCCGTCCTTGTTGCCGGTCTCGTCGGACTTGCCGTCGGCCTCGTCCTTCTTGCCAGCATCCTCGCCGTCCGACTCGTCCTTCTTGCCCGAGTCGTCTTTCTTACCGGAGTCGTCGTCCTTCTTGTCGGAATCGTCCTTCTTGCGCTGCACGTCGCCCGGGAATTCGTAGGTCTCCACGGCGGTCGCGCGCATGAGCGGCTCGGCGTACCCCTCAAAGCTGTGGCCTATCACGTAGAGCTTGCCGCGGTAGGCGATGGCGGAGCTACCGGCAACCGGGCATGTGTCCACGCGCTTGCCGATGCTCGTGAACTTTGCGGCGCCGTCCTTGAGCACGAACACGTCGTCTTGGATGAGCGGGCTCACGGCAACGCCCTCCTCGTTGCGGCCGGCGCATGCGCGCTGCCCGGCGAGGACGGGGCCGTCCTTGGTGGCCGCCACGCCGCAATCGCCACGGTCGGTATCGATGGCCACGGGGAGCTTGTCGCCCTCTTGGCCCGTTCCGTCGCCGAGCTTCTCCACCGAGACGGAACCGTCATCTGCGAGCACGATGCACTCGGCCTGGCCCTGGTCCCCAAGGCCGCCCGAGCGCTCGGCGCCGCCGAACACGTAGAGTTTGCTGCCGCAAAGCGCCGTTTGGATGGGCCTGCCGATGTTGCTGCGCGCCGAGCACGTGCCGAGCACCTTGACCTTGCCGGTCTCGAAGTCGAACGAGCGGATGTTGCCCTCCGTGAGGTCGACCACGGTCTTGGCGCCGTCGCTTTCCTCGAGCTTGCTGCCGCCGATCAGCAGCAGGCGATCGCCCACGTTGACGATCGAGGCCTGGAGCGGAACGTCGTCTGCGGCCACCTTGCCCGAGAGATCGGTCCACTTGCCGGTCTCGGGATCGAGCGAGAAGAGCTTTTTGGACGCGAGTCCGCCGGCGTAGTCGCTCTCGCCCGCGCCCATGACGAGCAGCTTACCGTTCCAGGCCGTTGCGCTCACGTTGCCGATGTTCGCCGGCAGCGACTCGGCGCGGCTCCAGGTCTTTGCCTCGGTGTCGTAGCGCCAAACCTCCTTATAGACGCAGTACGCGTTGTAGGGGGTCTCGGGAGTGACCCCGTCGCCCGAATAATCGCTTGCGGCCGGGAACACGTAGATCGACCCGTCGATCGCGGCCAGCGCGAAGGAGCTCGCATAATCGTCGAACTCGCTCGGCAGCTGGATGCTCTCCTCAAAGGCCGGCAGCTCGTCTTCCGACACGTTCTTGGTAAAGCGGTAGGTCTCGGCATGCGTGCAGCTCTTGCCCGCGGCCGTCTTGACCACGCACTCGATGCGCCCGCTCACGAGGCCTTCAGGACACACGATCTGGATCTTGGTGTCGCTCCAGCTCCTCACCTTGGCGCTCTTGCCGCCAAAGGTGACGGTGCCCTGCTCGGCTCCGAAGTTCGAACCCGTGATGTTCACGTAGGAGTCGTCGCCGTCCTTCTCGGGCTCAACGAGTTCCGCCGACGCGATGGCGGGCGCCTGGTTGGTGGAGCTCGAGAACTTGCTCGCGTCGATCATGCCGTTCGAGGTGCAAAGCCCGTTGAACTGGCCGTCGAAGGTGTTGACCGAGGCCTTGAGCAGTTGGGCGAGCTTGGCCGCGCGCACGCTCTTGGACATCGAGCCGTAGCCCGTCATCGCAAAGGAGGCCACGCTGGTGAGGCCCGTCACGCACGGGGTGGCCATGGACGTGCCGCTCTTGTAGCCGTAGGGAACGAGCTTGTTGCCGGCGCCCAGGCAGTCCACGAGCAGGCCGACCTCCTTGTCCTCGTTCATGGAACCGCCGACCAGGCGCAAGTGCAGCGCGATGTAGCGCGAGCCGTTCGCGTCGTGATAGACCAGGAGCTTGGAGCCCTCGTGGCCCTCAGCATTTTTGAGCGCGTTGGCAACATCCACGCTCGCCGGCGACCAATCGTTCGCCTTCAGCGAGTTTTTCGTCGGGGTGGCGTCGACGGCGAACACCTCGCCCTTG
Source organism: bacterium (assembly GCA_963611895.1). Lineage (GTDB taxonomy): Bacteria > Actinomycetota > Coriobacteriia > Coriobacteriales > Coriobacteriaceae > Collinsella. The sequence continues at coordinate 9,941 of CAVDTO010000016.1, read as the reverse complement.
GCATCTTGGCCATCGAACGTCAGGTAGTACGTGAGCTCTGCGCCGTCCTTGCTCTTGCAGGCAAGGGTCATGCCGATGTTGGCGATGTCGGCAAGATTGGCCAAGTCGCCGACGGGCACCTTGAGCGAGAGATCGAAGGCGGTGTCGTCGTCGCCATCCGTCGCGTATTGCTTGAGCTCGTTCTCAAAGAACTCGAGCACGCCGGCGGCATCGAAGCCGGTGCCGCTCCCCTTCTTGACCGTACCGACCTGCTTGGCGTCGGCAGCCGTGGCAGACGTGCCCGCAAGGGCCATAACGCTCGCGCCGTCGTTGCCGTCAAAGGTGTAGTAGAAGGCGTTTTGAGAGCGGGCGAGCATCTCGGGAACATAGGCCGACTGGCTCATGGGAACGGTCGAGAGGATGCGGTGCCCCGGCGCGAACACGTCGGTAGAGGTCTTGCCGTAGCAGGAGAAGTACGAGGCCTCGCCCGTCATGGTTGCCGAGTTGACGACCACCACCGCATCGTTATGCGAGAAGTAGCGTCCACTGGCCGTCGTCTCGTCGTTGTTCTGGGTGCTGTTGCCCGAGGCCACGACGGAGACCGCGCCCTTGCGCCCCACGGTATCGAAGGCGAGGCACTCGGAGTACACGCCGGCCGTGCCACCCCATGAGTTGTTGACGGCGCGGATGTCCACGCCGGCGTCGAGGGCGCGGGCAATGTAGGCATAGCCCTTGACGATGGAGGCGTCGGTGAAGAGGCCGTCCTCGCTGCCCGCGTGCACCGCGAGGAGCTTGGCGCCGTTGGCCGCGCCCGAGACGCCCACGCCGTTCCACTTTGCCGCCACGATGCCGGCCACGTGGGTTCCGTGGCCGTTCTTGTCGCCCGTGTCGGTCTCGTCGTCCAGAGCGCCATAGCCGTATTTGCCGCCGCCGACCTTGCCGGCAAGGCCGCTCATGTCGTACATGACATCCTTGAGGTCGGGGTTGGTGTCGTCGATGCCCGTGTCGACGACGGCGACCACGCCGGCGGAGTTGACCATGTTGGCCTTGTTCCAGTTTTCGAGCTTGACCGTGAACTCGTTGGCGTGGAACGCGCCGCCGGCCGCCTGGTTGTAGGCCCACTGGAAGGCCGTGCCGTCACCGGAATTGACGGTCGTGCTCTTGCCGGGCGTCACGGTCTCGGCGTCCTTGAGGACGTCGGTGGTGGCGCCGTCGCCGGTCCCGGCGTCGGTGGTCTTGCCGTCGCCGTCGTTGCCGGTTCCGGTGTCGGTCTTGTCGTCAGAGCCGGTGGCCGTGCTGGTGGCGGCGGCGCCGTTGTTAGCGGCGGAAGCAGTGGAGCTGGTGTTTGTGCTGTCGTCGGAGCCGTTCTCGCTCGTCTTTGCGGTCGCGGTCGACTTGCTCGCGGTCTCGCTCGCGGCCTCGGACTCGGTCGTCTTGGCCGTACCCTCGCTCTTAGAAGCGCTCTCCTCGCTGGAAGTTCCGGTGGCCGTATTGACGCCGTTCGCGCTGGTGCTGTCCTCGCCCTCGGTGTCCGCGAGCGTGCGCACGTAGTTGGGCTCGGCGGCGAGCACGCGCGGGTCGTTCGCGAGCTCGCGCAGGATCTGCTCGGTGCTCATGCCGTCCCTGTGCACAAGCAGCGTGTAGACGTCCACGTCCGCGGCCTGGACAGCCGGGGCGTCGTCGGAATCGGAGTCGTCAGCGAGCGCTGCGAGCTCCTGTGCGCCCTCGAGCGCCTCGTCGGGCAGGCTCACGTCGAAGCTCTCCTCGTACACGTCGCCCGTGGTCTGCATGAGTTCCTCGGAGCAGGCGTCGAGGAGCGACTCCTCGGCCGGGGCGGCGGATGCATCCGCATCGCCGTCGTCCGTGAGCGCGGCCACCGATGCCTCGGGGTCGGAACCGGCCGCGGGCGCCACGATGGCGATGGCCTCGCCCTCGCTGTAGCTGCCGGCGGCGAGCATGGAGTCGATCTCGTCCGCCCAGTTGAGCTCGCTGCTCTCGTCATCAGACTCGTTCGAGGACGAGGTGGCGAATGCCGCCTTCGCCTTCTCAGCATAGGCTGAGCGCAGCGAGTTCTCGGCATCCTGCTCGCCCGCCAAGCGTGCCGCAAGGGCGAGCGGCGAGCCCATGGTGAGCATCGAGACCGAGAGTGCGGTGGTGAGCGTGGCCCTGGCCGCGAACAGCGCGCGGCGGGCAATGGTGCGATCGAGTGCCATGGGCGCTCCAATCATGAAGGGGCTTTTTCCAAAGTCGCTTGTCATTATCGCAGCCAAACAGCACGCACGAGCCATCGTTTCTGTGAACGCGCGCCGCGTGCGCTATGGTGTGCTGCAAAACAACCTCGAAAGAAGGTCCTCATGAACGCAACCAACGACCCCCTCTTTACCCGCTCGGGCGCGGTGATCCCGCGCGTCGCCGCGATGCACGACCTCTGCGGCTACGGCAAATGCTCGCTCGGCGTGGCCATCCCCGTGCTCTCGGCCGCGGGCATCGACGTCTGCTCCGTGCCGACCGCGCTCTTCTCGGCGCACACCAAGTTCCCCGTGTTCCACATGCACGACACCACGTCCATGCTCAACGACTACCTCGACGCCTGGCAGGCCGAGGGCGTGGAGCTCGACGGCGTCTACTCCGGCTTTTTGGGCTCGGCCGAACAGGTCGCGGCCATCAAGCGCATCTATTCCGAGCATGAGCGGACGCTCCGCATCGTCGACCCCGTCATGGGCGACGGCGGCAAAAAGTACCCCACCTACACCGATGAGCTCTGCGAGGCCACGCGCGGCCTTGTGGATGGTGCCGACGTGCTCACGCCCAACCTCACTGAGGCCTCGATCCTCACGGGCATCCCCTACGCGGACAAGGACGTGAGCGTCGACTTCGTGCAGAAGAACGCCGACGCGCTGCTCGGCATGGGCGCCAAGTCTGTGGTGATCAAGGGCATCGTGCACGAGGGCGAGCCCACGATCCGCAACTACATCGCCACAGCAGACGCACCGCAGGTGGCCGAGGTCGCGAGCGAGCTTTTGCCCTACATGCTCCACGGCACGGGCGACCTCTTTGCAAGCGCCCTCACCGCAGCCATCTTCTGCGGCCGCGGCCTCGCAGACGCGGCAGCCTTCGCCAGCGACTTCGTGCGAGCAGCCATGGAGATCACCCAGGCCCAACCCGACTACGAACTCCGCGGCGTCTCCTTCGAGCCGGTCCTAAACATGGTCTGCGACCTGCTGAAGTAAAGGCTACTCGCTAGTTGTCCCCCGGAAGATCTCAGAACCGTACGACTTCTCGTCCTCGAGCTGCTGGGCGCGCTCTTCCTCGATCTTGTTCTGCGAGATGGCCGGGTCCTCGATCAGCGACGACACGCTGTTCACCTGCTTTTGGATGCGGCTCGTGATCTCGTCGTCCATGCCGACGATCCTCATCTGCCAGTCGATGCTGTTGCTCGTCTCGCTGTTGGGCTTGGTCCACACAAAGGTGAGGATCGCGTGCTCCTTGCCGCCGGCGGGCAGCATGCCAAAGAACTTGTCGTGCTGGATGTTGTTGTCGTCGTCCACGTAGGCGCACACGTTGTAGACCACGCGGTTGATCTTGCTGTTGAGCAGCGCGTTGGTGGCGAGCGCCGCGGCCTGGATCTGCCCGTTCGAGAGCAGGTCGAGCTCGTTTTTGGAGCTCGTGTCCACCACGGTCACCTCAACGGTGCCGGCCGACTCGTCGGCAACGTCCACCGTGAACCGCTGCGGAAACTGCGTAAAGCCGTTGCCCCACTCGACGCCGCCGGTGAGCGCCGTGGTCACCGACTCGGTCGTGACGTTCTCCGAGAGGTTGGCCGTGTTCAGGCGGCGCACGATGCCGTAGCCCGCCTGCATGCCGACGATGATCACGATGATCGCCACGCAAACGGCAATGGCGGCACGGTTGATGGCCTGGCCGACCGTGGAGCCCGAGGGGTCGTCGGCCGAGAGCGGGTCAACGTCCTTGGAATGCGCCTTGTGAGCCGCGCTCGCGATCTGCTCCAGCGCGGCCTCGTCACCTGCGGCCGCGGCCTCGGCGGCACGGCGCCTGCGCGCGGCGCGCGCCGCGGGCGACTCGGGCTCGACGAGACCCGAGGCGTCCACCTCCAAAAAGAGCTCTGTCACTTCCTCTGGACCCAGAGGCGCGTTCTTGGCCATACCAAACCCCGTGCCGTGCGAATTCACCAATACATCGATACTACCGCGAGCGAGCGCCGCCGAACAGGCGCGCTCAGCAGAACTGCATGCGGTAGTAGCGCGCGTACGTGCCGTCGAGCCGCATGAGCTCATCGTGCGTGCCGCGCTCCACCACCCGGCCGCCCTCGACGGTGGCGATCTCGTCGGCGTTCTTGATGGTCGAGAGCCGATGCGCGATCACGATGGTCGTGCGGCCCTGCGCCAGGCGCGCGAGCGACTCCTGCACGGCCTCCTCGCTCTCGTTGTCGAGCGCCGAGGTGGCCTCGTCCAAGATGAGGATCTGCGGATCCTTGAGGAACACGCGCGCGATGGAGATGCGCTGCTTCTGCCCGCCCGAAAGGCGGCTGCCGCGCTCGCCCACCACGGTGTCGTAGCCGACCGGCAGGCTCACGATGAACTCGTGGATGTTCGCGCTCTTGGCCGCGGCCTCGATCTCGTCCTGCGTGGCGCCGGGCCGGCCGTAGGCGATGTTCTCGCGGATGGTGCCGTCGAACAGGTAGACGTCCTGCTGCACCAGGCCGATCGCGCGGCGCAGGCTCTCCTGCGTGACCTGCGAGACGTCCTGCCCGTCAATGCTGATGCACCCCGAGGCCACGTTGTAGAAGCGCGGGAGCAGCGAACAGGTGGTGGACTTGCCGCCGCCCGAGGGACCCACGAGCGCGAGCGTCTCGCCCGGCTTGATGGCGAGGTTCATATGGTCGATCACAGGACGCGCGCCGAGCTCGGAGCCGACCTCGGCCTGCTCGTAGGCAAAGCAGACGTCGTCGTAGCGGATCTCGCCCGCGCGGACCTCGAGCTCCGGCGCGCCCGGAACGTCGAGCACGTCGGGCACCGTCTGCAGGACCTCGTCCATGCGCTTGAACCCGGCGATGGCCTTTTGGTACATCTCGGCGGAGTTCACAAGGGTCTCGAGCGGGGTGCAGAAGAGCGAGATGTAGAGCGCAAAGGTGCCCATGTCGATGGCCGCGAGGTCGCCCGTGGCCACGAGCCAGCCGCCGAGCAGCACCACGGTTGCGTAGAGCACGCCCGAGAGCAGGCCGTACGTTGCCGTGTAGGTGCCCATGGCGTGGTACATGCGCTCCTTGGACTCGAGGTAGCGGTCGTTGGAGGCGCGGAACTTGGCGCGCTCGGCGCCCTCGTTCGCAAACGACTTGACCACGCGCATGCCCGCGAGCGAGTCCTGGAGCTGCGCGTTGATGCCGCCGATCTTCTTGCGGTTGTCGCTGAACACGGCGCGCATGCGCAGGTTCTGCCACACCATGACCACCGTGAACGCGGCCGTGATGCCCGCGCAGGCGAGCGCGAGCGGCGCGGCGATGCTGAACAGGATCGCGAACGACCCCACGATCTCGATCCCGCAGATGATGATCCACTCGGGCACGTGGTGCGCGGCCTCGCAGATGTCGAACAGGTCGTTGACCACGCGGCTCATCATGTCGCCGGAGTTGTGGCGGTCAAAGTAGGCGAACCCCATGCGCTCGTAGGCGTCGAACAGGTCCTCGCGCATCTTGGATTCCATGCGCGCGCCCATCACGTGGCCCCAGTAGCTCACGAAGTAGCGGCAGGCGCAGCGCGCGGCGTACATGGCCGCGAGCGCGAGCGCGATGGTGCCGAGCGCGGCCATGATGGCCTCGGAGCCCTGGGTAAAGAGCCCGTTGCAGAGGCTACGCAGGATGATGGGGAACGAAAGATCGACCCCGGCAAGCACCAGGGCGCAGACCGTGTCGGCCGCAAACAGGGCGAGCTGGGGTCGGTAGTAGGCCAAAAACCGCTTGAGCATTACTCGGCAACACCCAACCGGGTAGCGATGGAGTCGCAGGCGAGCGCGCCCACGACCGTCTTGGCGTCCTCGATCTTGCCGTCGAGCACGGCGTCGATGAGCTCATGAAGCGGCACGAGGTCCACGTTCACGAACTCGTCGTCGTCGGGGTTCGGCGCGTCGAACTCGAGGTGCGTGGCCAGGTAGATGTGGATGATCTCGTCGCAGAAGCCGCAGGTGGTCACGATGCTCGTGAGCTTGCGGATGCGCCCGGCCCTAAAGCCGGTCTCCTCGTGCAACTCGCGCTTGGCGCACTCGAGCGGGTCCTCGCCCGGATCGAGCTTGCCGGCCGGGATCTCCACCGTCACGCGGTCGAGCGCCGTGCGGTACTGGCGCACGAGCACGATCTTGCCGGTCTCGGTGAGGGCGACCACGGCCGAGGCGCCGGGATGGCGGATGATGTCGCGCGAGGAGCGATGGCCGTTCGGCAGCTCCACCTGCACGTCGTTGACGTTGAGGATGCGCCCCTTGTAGGCGGTCTCCTCCGAGAGGATCTTCTCGTGGAGCGCGGCGTCGTGCGGGTCGTCGTCGCCGAGCACGAGCACGGGCTCGTCCGTGGGCTCGCCCACCGAGCCGCCCTCGCAGGCGTCGTCGCATGCACCGTCGGCGCACGCGCAGGCCTCCTCGACAATCTCGGCGTCGGCGACTTGCTCGCCCGCGGCGTTCTCGGCCACGCTGTCCGCTACCTGCTCCATATCTTCTGCCATGTTCTCCCAGCTCCCTTGCAATGTCCCCGGTACCTCGCGCGTCGCCCGCTTTTGGGCGTAGGCGTCCCGGGTTTAGGCGTCCCAGGCGTCGCGGCCGCGCAGGGCGCGCAGGCCGATATCGCGGCGCAGGGTCTTGCCCTCGAACTCGATCTTGTCGCAGGCCTCGTAGGCCAGATCGCGCGCGGCCTCAAAGGTGTCGCCGAGCGCGGTCACGGCGAGCACGCGGCCACCCGAGGTGAGGATCTTGCCGTCCTCGGCCTTGGTGCCGGCATGGTAGACCGTCACGTTCTCCAGGGCCTCGGCATCCTCGATGCCGGTGATGACCTTGCCCTTCTCGTACGAACCGGGGTAACCAGCCGAGGTGAGCACCACGGCCACGGCCCACTCGTCGCGCCAGCTGAGCTCAACGGTCTCAAGCGTCTGGTTGGCGCAGGCGAGCATGACCTCAACGAGGTCGTTCTTGAGGCGCGGGAGCACGACCTGCGTCTCGGGGTCGCCAAAGCGCGCGTTGAACTCAAGCACCTTGGGGCCGGCCGGCGTGAGCATGAAGCCGCCATAGAGGCAGCCGCGGTAGTCGATGCCCTCGGCCGCGAGCTCGGCCACGGTGGCGTCCATGATGCGCTTCATCTCAGCGAGCTCGTCGTCGGTGACGATGGGCACCGGGCTGTAGACGCCCATGCCGCCGGTGTTGGGGCCCTTGTCGCCCTCGAGCGCGCGCTTGTGGTCCTGCGAGGTGGCCATGGGACGCACGGTCTTGCCGTCGGTGAAGGCGAGCAGCGAGCACTCGGGGCCGACGAGCATCTCCTCGATGACCACGGTGTTGCCGGCGTCGCCGAAGGTGCCGCCAAAGCACTCGCGCACGGCCTCCTCGGCCTGCTCGAGCTCGGTGGCCACGATCACGCCCTTGCCGGCCGCCAGGCCGTCGGCCTTGACGACGAGCGGGGCGCCCTGCTCGCGCACGTAGGCGAGGGCCGAGGCCTCGTCGGTGAACGAGCCGTAGGCGGCCGTCGGGATGTTCGCGCGCTCCATGAGCTGCTTGGAGAAGAGCTTGGAGCCCTCCATCTGCGCGCCCTCGGCACCCGGGCCAAAGCACGGGATGCCCGCCTCGCGCACGGCGTCGGCCACGCCCACAACGAGCGGGGCCTCCGGGCCGATCACCACGAGGCCGCAGCCGTGCTCGGCGGCAAAGGCCGCCACGGCCGCCGGGTCCTCGGCGTTAAGCGCGATGTTCTCGCCCACCTGGGCGGTGCCGCCGTTGCCCGGGGCAATGTAGAGCTTGCCGCAGCGGGGCGAGCTGGCGAGCTTTGCCGCGAGCGCGTGCTCGCGACCGCCGCTGCCGAGCAGAAGAATGTCGATGACCTGGTTGAGCTCACTCATAGCTTCCTCCATGGTTGCGCGGGCCCACGCGCGTGGCCGCCCGCATGCTGTTGCTATTGCAGTTGCGGTTTGCGTTCAAACAAGGCATCCCCCGCGCGCTGCCGTGCGGAGGATGCTGCTAAAACCTATTCCCAGAACCGGTTGATGACCTGCTCGCGGTCGGGGCCGACGCCCACGAACGTCACGCGCACGCGCGCGAGCTTCTCCACGAAGGCGATGTAGTCCTTGGCCTCCTGCGGCAGCTCGTCAAAGCTGCGGCACGCGGTGATGTCGCACTTCCAGCCGGGGAGCTCCTCGTAGACGGGCTTGGCGTTCTCAAAGCGCGCCTGGTGCTCCGGCACGCTCGTGTAGCGCACGCCGTCCACGTCGTAGGCCACGCAGACCTTGATGGTGTCGAACACCGAGAGCACGTCGAGCTTGGTGAGCGCGATGTCGGTGAGGCCGTTCACGCGGGCCGAGAAGTTGGCGATCGGGCCGTCGAACCAGCCGCAGCGGCGACGGCGGCCGGTGGTCACGCCGTACTCGTAGCCCTCCTCGGTGAGGGTGTGTCCCTCCTCCGTCTCGTAGGCGAGCTCGGTGGGCATGGGACCCATGCCAACACGGGTGATGTAGGCCTTCATGATGCCGAGCACGCGGTCGACGTTCTTCATGCCCACGCCGGAGCCGGTGATGGCGCCGCCCGCGGTGCAGTTGGAGGAGGTCACGTAGGGGTAGGTGCCATGGTCGATGTCGAGCAGCGTCGCCTGGGCGCCCTCGAACAGCAGGTTCTTGCCCTCGTCGATCATGTCGGCGAGCAGCAGGCCCGTCTCGGTGATGTGGGGGCGCAGACGCTCGGCGTAGGGCAGGTACTCGGCGCAAATCTGGTCGACGGTGTAGGTCGGCAGGCCGTAGAGCAGCTCGAGCTCGGGGTTGATGCGCGCGAGCGCGGTCTCGAGCTTGTCGCGGAACTGGGCCTCGTCGAGCAGATCCTGCATGCGGATGCCGATGCGCGCCATCTTGTCCTGGTAGCAGGGGCCGATGCCGCGCTTGGTGGTGCCGATGTTCTTCTTGCCGAGCTTGGCCTCAAAGGCGCCGTCGAGGTCGATGTGGTACGGCATGATCACGTGGGCGTTGCCCGAGATGCGCAGGTTGTCGCAGGTGATGCCGTCGGCCTGGAACATGTCCAGCTCCTCGATGACGGTCTGGGGGTTCACCACGCAGCCGTTACCGATGACCGAGATGCACTCGGGATACATGATGCCCGAGGGGATCTGGTGCAGGCCGTACTTCTTGCCGTTGACCACGATGGTGTGGCCGGCGTTGTTGCCGCCCGAAAAGCGCACGACGCCATCGAATTCACCCGCGATCAGGTCGCAGATCTTGCCCTTGCCCTCGTCGCCCCACTGGGCACCGACCAATACGGTTGACGGCATGTATAACTCCTCACCTAAAAGGGAGGCGCCCGCCGGCGCTTGGCGCGCGGCGGGAGCACGTATCAAACAGAGTTCATTATACCGATAGCCTGCGGCCCGTTCCTACTCATCGGTGTGCGACGCATCAAGCTCATAGAACTTGGTGGAGGCGGGCAGGAACATGAGGTCCACGTCGCCGATCGGGCCCGAACGGTTCTTGGCCACCACGATGCGCGTGACGCCCTGGTCGGGCCTGTCCTCGCGGCTCGCCTCGGTCTCGTCGGCGGAGCGGTCGAGGAACATGACGATGTCGGCGTCCTGCTCGATGGAGCCCGATTCGCGCAGGTCGGAGAGCTGCGGGCGCTTGCCGGTGCGGCTCTCCACGGCACGCGAGAGCTGGGAGAGCGAGATCACGGGAACGCCGAGCTCCTTGGCCATGATCTTGAGCGCGCGCGACATCTCGGAG
>CAVDTO010000015.1:10893-16903 GCA_963611895.1 bacterium | reverse complement strand
GTCAACGCCCGCACGCGCTTCGGCTTTGGCGCGCGCACCGTCATCGCCGTGGGCGCCAAGGCCGACGAGGGCTGGACGCGCAAATACGACGGCCGCGCCTTCGCCGACGTGGACGCCGCCATCGTGGCCACCCACATGATGCTCGAGGCCCAGGACCTGGGGCTAGGCACCACCTGGGTGGGCCACTTTGATGCACCCGCCCTGGCCGAATCGCTGCCCGAGCTTGCCGGCTACGACCTCATCGCTCTCTTCCCCATCGGCTACCCCGACCCCACCTACGTGCCCGGCAGCGGCCACACTGCCTCCAAGCCCAAGGACGAGTTGGTCAGCTACTTGTAAGGGTTGCGAGCGCTAGCCAGGCTCGATGTTCTTGCCGCCCATGACGAATGGCGCAGGCTGGCCCGGGCTTTCCTGCCGCAAGCCCATCTCAAAGTCATAAGGCGCCTTGCAGGCAGCCGACTCAAAGTAAAGGTCTGCCCAGCGCTATTTGTGCCCGTTGATGAAACGCGAAAACGCCCGAGTCCCAAACGAGCGAGATTGAAGGGCCCGGCCCCGGAGGAGTTCCGGGGCCGGGCCCTCGCGCGTTGCTCGCTATTCGAGGCGCCCAATGTTTAGGGCACAGTCCTCATGCCTCCCCGCGAAGGCGGTGGATCACAAAACGGCAAGCTTGGCGTCACGTTTACAACGGCGCCCGGCTGACCTTCTGATTAACATTTGCGCACGATGTGCCTATGTCAATTTCGACATAATTGCTTCGCGTGCTATACTCGGCCCAACCAAACCCACAACTGAAGACGGAAGTGATTTTTTGACGCTCGCAAACGAGACCGATACGCCCCGCATCGAAATGCCCGAGGGACCCGCCAACCGAACCGCCGTCGAGGCGCTCGAGATCATCGTGAGCCTGAGCAAGCACCCCGAGGCCGACCTCGAGTCCGTGGGTGGCAGCGGTGCCGAGCACATGGCCGCGCGCTACTTCTACCTCGCCCTGGGCGTCGTCATCAACTCGTTTGCCATCTCGCTCATCACCAAGTGCGCGCTCGGTACCTCGCCCATCTCGAGCGTGGCCTACGTGCTGAGCCTCGCCATCCCGAACCTGAGCTTCGGCCTGCTCTCGTTCATCATCAACACCCTGTTCATCCTTTTGCAGATCGTGCTGCTCCGCCGCGACTTCCAGCCGGTGCAACTGCTGCAGATGGTCGTGAACGTGGTCTTCAGCTACGCCATCGACGTGAGCATGAGCCTGCTCTCGTTCTACTCGCCCCAGGGCATCGTGCTCCAGACCCTCGGCGTGCTCTTCGGCTGCGCCGTGCTCGCCTTCGGCGTGTGCGTGGAGGTGGCCCCGCAGGTCATCACCGTTCCCGGCGAGGGCGTCGTGCGTGCCGTGGCCACGGTCACCGGAAAGCGCTTCGGCACCATCAAGGTGTTCTTCGACGTCTCGCTCGTGGTCATCGCGCTCGTGCTCTCGTTCGTCTTCTTCGGCGAGATCCGCGGCCTCGGCCTCGGCACCATCATCTCGGCGCTCATGGTGGGCCGCTTCTGCAACTTCTTCAACACGTACTTCAAGCCGCTCAACAAGATCCGCGCCCTCACGCGCTAGACGGTGCACGGCCGGGGCATGGTCGATTGAAGGGACACCGGGCCGACGAAGGCGGTGCGCGATCGGGACCCGGCAGTTCGAATAGGCGCCGGGCCGACGAAATCGGGTATGCCGGCTGAGCGGGCGCCGGGCCGGCAAGGTCGACTACCCAAAGACTTGGTCATCCGAGAGGGCGGGGCAAAGGTCTGTCGCGAGTTCCGCACGAGCCGGAGAGCACTTAATGTGCTCTCCGTGCGAGCAGGACTGCCCGAGCAGCAGATCTTTGCCCCGCCCTCACCGGTCCGTCGCGCCCTCGGGCATGTGCGCTCTTAGTCAGTAGCCGTACTCCCCTGCTCCCGATGTGGCATACTTGCTCCGGACGAAAAGGAGTTAACCATGTTTGACAACGGTCCGGAACCCGGTCGCAACGACGCCTGTTGGTGCGGCAGCGGCAGAAAATACAAGAAATGCCACGCGGCCTTTGACGAAAAGCTCCAGCGCGCTTGGGACGAGGGCGCCGAGGTCCTGCCCCGCACGCTCTACAAGACGCCCGAAGATATCGCGGCGATCAAGCGCTCGGCACAGATCAACATCGGCGTGCTCGACCACGTGGGCGAGCGCATCCGCCCCGGCGTGACCACCGAGGAGATCGACCGTTGGATTTACGACTACACCGTGGAGCACGGCGGCATCCCCGCCGACCTCAACTACGAGGGCTATCCCAAGAGCGTCTGCACGAGCATCAACGACGTGGTCTGCCACGGCATCCCCTGCGAAGAGGACGTTTTGCGCGAGGGCGACATCGTGAACGTTGACTGCTCGACCATCCTCGACGGCTATTTCTCCGACAGTTCGCGCATGTTCTGCGTGGGCGAGGTCTCGCCCGAGCGCAAGAAGCTCGTTGAGGTCACGCGTGAGAGCGTGCAGCGCGGCCTTGCGGCCGTCAAGCCCTGGGGCACGCTGCGCGATGTCGCCGCGGCCGTGCAGGGCTACGTTGAGGAGAACGGTTTCTCGGTGGTGCGCGAGTTCGGCGGCCACGGCATCGGCAAGGAGTTCCACGAGGACCCGTTCGTGGGCTTTACCGTCGACGCGCCCGACGTGGACACGCTGCTCGTGCCCGGCATGTGCTTTACCATCGAGCCCATGGTGAACGCCGGCAAGCCGCAGATCTTCATCGACGAGGCCAACGGCTGGATCGTCCACACCAAGGACGGCTCCGACTCCGCGCAGTGGGAGGTTCAGCTCGTCGTCACCGAGGACGGCTATGAACTGCTGAGCTGGTAGCAAGGAACGCACACCGAGCGCTCGCCCAGCTAACGCAAACCAAAGGCGGCTCGAACGGTCACTCGCCGTTCGAGCCGCCTTCATATTGCGCACGGGCATGCCGCTCGGCCGTGCCGCGAGCTCGCCTACATCTTCACGATGGGGGCAAAGCCCTTCATGAGCTTCTTGGTCTGTCCGCTGCGGTCGAACTTGACCTCGATCATGTCGCCCGCGGCCGAGATGACCGTGCCCGTGCCGAACGTCTTGTGGCTCACCTTGTCGCCGGCGGCAAAGGTCTCGGCCGCGCGAGCGGCGTCGGGTCGGCGCTGCTCCACCTTGTGCGCTGCCTTCTTGGGACGCGGCCCGCTCGCGCTGAACGTCCCCGGCATGCGCCCTGCATCGGGGCTCACGCCGCGATGGCGCTCGGCACCGTAGGTGGTGCCGCCAAAGAAGTCGTCGAACGAGGAGCCCCCGCGCTGGCCGCTGCCCCCGGTGGAGCGCGTATAGGAGCCGAACACGCGGCCGCCGTACATGTCGGAGCCGCGACCCGAGCCGAACGTGCCGTGGCGGTCGCCGCGCTTCTCCCAGCCGGTGCCCTCAAAGCCCGCCGAGCCGATGCCCGAGAACTCGATGTCTTCCGCGGGGATCTCGTTCACAAAGCGCGAGCGCGGGTTGGCCTGCGTGGAGCCGTAGGTGCGGCGCGTGGCCGCGTAGGTGAGGAACAGCCGCTTGCGGGCACGGGTGATGGCCACGTAGGCGAGGCGACGCTCCTCCTCGAGCTTGCCGCCATCGTTCTCCGCACCGCCAAAGCCTGCCACGTGCGGGAAGATCCCCTCCTCGAGACCCGCCACGAACACCGCCGGGAACTCGAGGCCCTTGGCGGAGTGCACGGTCATCATAGTGATGGCGTGCGTATCGCCCGCGAGCGAATCGAGGTCGGAGCGCAGGGCCAGCCACTCCATGAGCGCCGGGAGCGCCTTGCAGGTGAGAGGGCCGTAGGTGCGCTCGATCTCGCTCGCACGGATGGCGCCCTCGCGGCTGATGTCGCTCGCCGAAGCGGCCTGCGGCAGACCGTCCGACTGAGCGCCCGCAGCAGCCCCGCCCATGCTCGCGCCCGCCGCGAACGGATTGTTCGCGATCGCGGCCATGAGCGCCGCCTGGGGTGAGCTCGCCGGGGCGGCCAGCGAGTCGAGCGGATTTGCCGCCGCGCTCGCGTCGCGCGGGTCGCGCGGGGCCGCAACCGGCATCGCGGCCCCAGCCACGCCCGCAACACCTGCTGGGGCCGCGGCCTCCTCGGGCACGTCCTCCATGCCCGCGGCGCGCAGCTCGGCCAGGCTCTCGAGCGTTCCCTCGATGTCGTCGTGCGTCTCGTCGAACTCGGCGGCGACACCCAAAAATTCCTGGATGTTCTCGGCGCGGCTCTCGGACTCCATGGTGCCCTCGGCGCGGAACGCCTGCACGATGCCCGTCTTGTCCACGATCATCTCGACGACGTCCTTGAGGTCGCCGTCCATGCGGCGCCCCTCGCGCACGATCCCCACGAACGACGAAAGGCCGTTGCGCACCTTGGCCGAGAACATGCCCGTCTCGGCGATACCAAGCTCGCACGCCTGGAAGAACGAGCAGCGGTTCTGCTGCGCGAGCATCTCGAGCTTTTGGATGGAGGTCGAGCCGATGCCGCGGCGCGGGGTGTTGATCACGCGCTTGACGCTCATCTCGTCGGCCGGGTTCACGATCATCTTGAGGTAGGCCATGACGTCGCGGATCTCGGCGCGGTCGAAGAAGCGCGTGCCGCCCACGATCTTGTAGGGAACGCCCGCGCGCAGGAACATGTCTTCGAGGATGCGCGACTGCGCGTTCGTGCGGTAGAAGACCGCGATGTCGTCGTAGCTCGTGCCCTTGACGTGCAGCTTCTCGATCTCGCCGGCGATCCAGCGGCCCTCGTCGCGCTCGTCGCTCGCCTGGTAGGCCTGAATCTTCTCACCGTCGCCCGAGGCGGTGAAGAGCTTCTTCTCCTTGCGGCGCGAGTTGTTGCGCACCACGGCGTTGGCGGCCGAGAGGATGTGGCCCGTCGAGCGGTAGTTCTGCTCGAGCTTGACCGTCTTGCACGCGGGAAAATCCTGCTCGAAGTCGAGAATGTTCGTGATGTCGGCGCCGCGCCAGCTATAGATCGACTGGTCGTCGTCGCCCACGACCATGAGGTTGCCGTACTTGCCCGCGAGCAGGTTGGCGATCTCGTACTGCACGTGGTTGGTGTCCTGATACTCGTCCACGCTGATGTAGCGGAACCGCTCCTGGTACTTGTCGAGCACCTCGGGGCGCGTGCGCAAGAGCTCGAGCGCGCGCACGAGCAGGTCGTCGAAGTCCATGGCGTTGGCCGCGCGGAGCCTGCGCTCGAGCTCCAGGTAGACCTGGGCCGCCTTTTGGTCGTTGGGGCTGTCGGCCGCCTTGAGCATCTCCTCGGGGCCGATCATGGCGTTCTTGGCCGAGCTGATCTTGGAGCGGATCATGTTGATGGGGAACTGCTTCTGCTCGATGCCGAGCCCCTGCATGATGTCGCGCACGAGGCGCTTGGAGTCGTCGTCATCGTAGATGGTGAACTGCCCCGTGTAGCCGAGCAGGTCGGCGTCCTCGCGCAGCATCCGCACGCACATGGCGTGGAAGGTGCACACCCACATGCCGCGCGTGCCCTGCGGGATGAGCGCGGCCAGGCGCTCGCGCATCTCGGCCGCGGCCTTGTTGGTGAACGTGATGGCGAGGATCTGCCACGGGCGCACGCCGAGGTCGCCGATCATGTGGGCGATACGGTAGGTGAGCACGCGCGTCTTGCCCGAGCCGGCGCCGGCAAGCACGAGCAGCGGGCCCTCGGTAGTGAGCACGGCCTCGCGCTGGGCGGGGTTGAGGCTGTCGACGTCTACGGCGGGCACCGCGGGAGCGCTCTGCGCGGGCGCGGGCGCCGGGGCATCGTAGACATCGAGCGGTACGAGCTCGGGCGCGGGGGCGGCAGGGGCGGCGTGCTGCGTGTTCCTCTCCCAGGGCAGGGGCTGAGCCATAGCGGACTCCTCACGTGGATTGCGGCGCGCCTGCGGGCACGCCTGGTTTGAGCCAAACAAGTATACCGAGCCGCGCGGACACGGCCGTGAGTTCGGCAAAACCGCAGACTCGCGG
>CAVDTO010000015.1:0-10259 GCA_963611895.1 bacterium | reverse complement strand
CACGTTGCGGCCGGCGAATGGAACCCGCTCGGCGGCTACGAGGCGCACCGCACGCAGGGCCGCACGCTCGGTCTCGTGTTCTTTGGCAACATCGCCCAGGCCATGGCGCCCATCGCGCAGGCCCTCGGCATGAAGGTCGTCGTGTGGGCGCCCACCAAGACGGCCGAGACGCTCGCGGCCGCCGGCTGCACCAAGGCCGAGACCCTCGACGAGCTGCTCGCCGTATCCGACGTGGTGAGCCTCCACTGCCCGCTCATCCCCGAAACCGAGGGGCTCATCGGCGCGCACGAGTTCGAGGTCATGAAGCCGAGCTCGTTCCTCATCAACACCGCGCGCGGGCCTGTCGTAAACGAGGAGGCGCTGCTCGCCGCACTCGACGAGAACGTGGCCACGAACGGCGAGCGCGGCATCTGCGCCGCGGGTCTCGACGTGCTCGCCAACGAGAGCGAGCCCAACCGCGCGCTCATCGACCACGCGCGCTGCATCGTGACACCGCACGCCGCCTACTGCACCGCCGAGGCCAACGACACCCTGCGCCGCATGACGCTCGAGGCCGTCGTCGACAAGCTCGTGTTCGACCGCGAGCCAGCCCACGTGGTGCGCGCGTAGGTTCAGAAAGCGGAGGCGCCGCGAACGCGCCCGCCTCTACAGGCCGAGCATCGGCTGCAGCACGAGGAAGTAGAGCAGAACGAGGATGCCGAGCACGATGCGGTAGATGCCGAAGCACTTGAAGTCGTGCTGACGCACGAAGCCCATGAGCCACTTGATGGCCACGAGCGAGACGACGAAGGCCACCGCGCAGCCTACGCCCAGGATCGCGATCTCGTTGGCGCCGAAGGTGCCGCCCTTGATGAAGTACTTGACGAGCTTGAGGGCGCTCGCGCCGAACATGACGGGGATCGCCAAGAAGAACGTGAACTTGCTCGCCACCGAGCGCGTGCAGCCGAGGATCAGGCCGCCGATGATCGTGGAGCCCGAGCGCGAGGTGCCGGGGACGAGCGAGAGCACCTGAAAGCAGCCGATGCCGAGCGCGGTCTTCCAGCTCAGGTCCTCGAGCGTGGTGATGCCGCCGAAGTCGGAGTCGTCCTCGTCGAGCTCCGCGGCGGGCGCGGCAAAGTGCGAACCGCTCGGGCGCGCGTTGGCGAAGGCTTCCTCGGCGCGGCGGTTCGCGCGCCAGTTCTCGACCACGATGAACAACACGCCGTAGACGATGAGCGCGAGCGCCACCACGGGAGCGTTGTAGAAGTGCTCCTCCATCCAGTCGTTCAGCGGCAGGCCGATCGCCGCGGCGGGGATGCAGCCGAGCACGATCTTGCCCCAGAGCTTCCAGGTGTCACGACGGCCCTCGGCGCCCTTGCTCGGCGCGAACGGGTTGAGCTCGTGGAAGAACAGCACGCACACGGCGAGGATCGCGCCCAGCTGGATGACCACGAGGAACATGTTCCAGAACTTGGCGGTAACGTTCATCTTCACGAACTCGTCCACGAGGATCATGTGCCCGGTCGACGAAATCGGCAGCCACTCGGTGATGCCCTCGACCAAGCCCATGAACGCCGATTTGAGCAGCTCGATAATGTCCAAAATGCCTCCAAACGTGGCGGCCGCGCCGGTGCAGACGGGCCTTTAGCAGGTCACGCGCCACATTATCGCGCGGGGGCCGCATGCCCGCGCGGGCACCTTGCAAAAAAGCGCGCCCGTTCACAGAATAAGGGCCTTTTATTGATATGGGAGGGGTATAAAGCCACCAAGGCTACCGGCGTTTCACTCGCCCGTTCGATAATGCGCCGCCCGCTGCGGCGTTGGAAAAGGAGGCCATCATGAACGAAGGCTATAGGACCGTATTCGTCTCGCTCGACGGAACCGAGCAGCAGGATTTCGTGCTTGCGCGCGCCATCAGGGTCGCGGAGAACAACGGCGCCAAGCTCGTGATCGGGCACGTCATCGACTCCACCGCGCTCGAGAGCGCCGGCTCCTACCCCGTCGACCTGATCAAGGGACTCGAGGACGCCTTTAGGGACTCGATCGCCGACCAGCTCGCCGAGGCCGAGGCCAACGTCTACATTCCCGAGGTCGAGGTGCTCATTCGCGCCGGCCGCATTCGCGAGACGCTCAAAGACGAGATGCTCGACGTCGTCAAGCCCGACCTCGTGCTCTGCGGCGCGCGCGGCCTCTCGAGCATCAAGTACGCGCTCCTCGGCTCGATTTCGACGTTCCTGCTCCGCAACACCGAGTGCGACATCCTGGTCGTCAAGTAATCCGAAGACTCGGCACGGGCGCGCGACCGCAAACAGCGCGCCCACCGCAAAGGCCGCCCCGCTCGCACGAGCAGGGCGGCCTTCTTGTTTATTGCTTATTGCGCGTGCGCCCCTAGCGGCGGCGCTGGTTGAGAAGCTTGGTGTAGCCCTCGGCCAAGAAACTCACGAAGGCCGCGTCTTCCGCACTTGCCTCAGAGTCGCTCGGCGCGACGATACCGTGCTCATCGGAGATGAGGAAGGCTGCGCCCGCAAGCGCGCTCGGATCGGACGTGCGCTCGACCTGCACGCCGCGCGCCTGCGCGAGCTGCCCCACGAGAGTCGCCGTGCCGCAAAGATGCTCGCCTTCGGGCACCGCGAGCACGAGCCGGTTGCCCTCGACGGCGGCCACGAGCTCGGGCGCCACGCCCGTGGTCTCGGCCTCGGCGCGCGCCGTGGCGGCTCGCTCAAGCAGCGCGGCGCGGTCGGTGGCCTGCAGGGGCTCGTACTCCCCCACTGTCATGGCGGCATTGCCGTTGACGTCGATCACGAGCATGAGCACACCGTCCACGCAGGTGAAGTCGCCCTCGGCAAGGCTCCACTCAACATGCTGCTTGGCCCAGCTGAGCATGTTCGCGGTGAGCGGCTCGCCCATCACGCGGCGCTGGCTCAGCGCGCGGATGTGGCGATTGAGCATGGGAACCTGCTTTTTGGACATGCGCCAGCGGCACACGAGCGCGGGGGTATCGAGCTCAAAGCTCTCCACCGGCTCCTGCGTGGCTACGAACTCCTCGTAGGCGCGCTCGTCCTCGGGGTTCGAAAACAGCTGCTCATCGGCCATAAAGATGCTCCTCACAAAAAACGGGCGCCAGGCATGTGCCCAGCGCCCGCCTATTGTACCCAAACGGAGCAAGCCAGGATGTGCACCAAATACGGGGTTTCCCGTGTGCATCCCGCGATTAATGGCGGAAGTGGCGCGTGCCAGTAAACACCATCGCGATGCCGTGCTCGTCGCAGGCCTGGATGGACTCCTCGTCGCGGATGGAGCCGCCGGGCTGGATGATGGCGGTGATGCCCTGCTCGGCCAGGACGTCGACGTCGTCGCGGAAGGGCAGGAAGGCGTCAGAGGCGGCCACGAGGCCCTCGGGCGCCACGCCCATGCGCTCGCAGGCGGCGTGGGCGCGGTCGCAGGCGATGCGGCAGGAGTCGGTGCGGTTGGGCTGGCCGGGGCCCATGCCAAGGCCGGCGCGGTCCTTGGCCACGAGGATGGCGTTGGACTTCACGGTCTTGCAGACGCGCCAGGCAAAGAGCAGGTCGTCCATCTCGGCCGCGGTGGGCTGGCGCTTGGTGGGCACGGTGAAGGTGGCCGGGTCCTCGTCCACGTGGTCGATCTGCTGCACGAGCACGCCGCCGTCCACGGTGCGGACCTCGTGGCCGATGGTGCGGTCGACGCCGCCGGTGGCGAGCACGCGCATGTTCTTGCGCTTGGAGAGGCGCTCGAGGGCCTCAGGCGTGTAGCTCGGGGCGATCATGACCTCGACGAACTGCTTGTTCACGTCGGCGAAGTGCTCGCAGAGCGAGAGCGGCACCTCGCGGTTGACGGCGATGATGCCGCCGTAGGCGCTGATGGGGTCGCAGGCGAAGGCCTTGTCGTAGGCCTCGGTGACGTCGGCGGCCGTGGCGGAACCGCAGGGGTTCTGGTGCTTGAGGATCACGACGGCCGGCTCGTCGAACTCGCGCACGGCGGCCCAGGCGGCGTCGGCGTCGAGCAGGTTGTTGTAGCTGAGCGGCTTGCCCTGGACCTGCTCGGCACGGGCGAGCGAGTGGGCCGGGGCGTCGGGGCTCACGTAGAAGGCGGCAGCCTGCTGGGGGTTCTCGCCGTAGCGCAGGTCCTGCTCCTTGGTGGCCTCGAGCTCGAACTTCTCGGGGAACTCGCTGGCAGCCTCGGCCTCGCAGCAGCAGCTCTCGCCCTCGCCGCAGCAGCAGCTCTCGGCGGCCTTGAGCTGCTCGCCCAGCCAGGTGGAGATGGCCGTGTCGTAGGCGGCCGTGGTGGAGTAGACCTTGAACTGCAGCGCGCGGCGGGTGGCCAGCGTGGTGGCGCCGTCGTTGGCGCGCATCTCGGCCAGGACCTTCTCGTAGTCGGCCGGATCGGAAACCACAGTCACGCTCGCGGCGTTCTTGGCGGCCGAACGGAGCATGGAGGGGCCGCCGATATCGATGTGCTCGATGGCGTCGGCGAAGGTAACGTCGGGCTTGGCGACGGTCTTCTCGAACTCATAGAGGTTCACGCAGACGAGGTCGATCATGCCGATGCCGTGCTCGGCGGCCTCAGCCATGTGCTGCTCGGAGTCGCGGCGGGCGAGCAGGCCGCCGTGCACCTTGGGGTGCAGGGTCTTGACGCGGCCGCCCATCATCTCGGGGAACCCGGTAAAGTCCTCGATCGGCACGACCGGAATCCCGGCGTCCTCGATCGCCTTGGCGGTTCCGCCGGTCGAGATGATCTCGACCCCGAACTCATCGACCAGCGTGCGTGCGAAATCGACCACGCCCGTCTTGTCGGTAACCGAGATCAACGCGCGCGCGATCTTCACATCAGAAGCCATGCAGCCCTCCTGCCAAATTACGCCGCCGTGCTCCTTGAGTCGGTGATGCGCTCGCCGCTTCATGCCGCGCGGAGGCTGTTTACAACCTCCTAAATGTAGCGCATGCGCAGGGCGAACGCCCGACTCCTACAAATTCACCGCGGAGAATCCGAGCGAGTGCCGGGAAAGGCGGGGGCGGGCGCGGATGGAAGCGCCCGGGCCGAGGCGCGGCGTACAGTGGGGCGGCATCGGATGCATCACGGGGCCCCACCCCGCGCCGCAAGGCGCCCTCCCGGCCAAGCCAAGCTCGCTGCACGGCAATGCGGTCGCCGCCAAGCAGTGCGATCGCCGTCAAAAAAACTCGACAGCCTGGACTTCTTCCAAACTGCCGAGATCAGAAGCGTTCCTGTTATTCGCGCCGAAGCAAATTCGAGCCGCTAGAACGTGCCGCCGCCTCCGCCGCCGACACCGCCTCCGCCGCCACCGGAGAAGCCGCCGCCAAAGCCGTCGCCCGAGCTGTCGGAGCTCGCCGCGAGGGCGGCCACGCTCGAGTTGTACGCCGCGCCGAGGTTCGACGCCGGCTCATGCAGGCCCGCGTGCGGGTAGCACCACCAGTAGACCGGGTAGTAGTCGTAAAAGTCGTCGCGCTCGCGCACGGCACGCGGCACGGCGTCGGCAAGCTCGCGCAGGGTCTTCTTGGAAACCCCGAGCGCCACGGCCATCACCATGAGCTTGTTCCAGAGCACGAGGTCGCCGGGCACGGCCTCGTTGAGCCGCGTGAAGTCCTCGAGCCACCGCTTGAGCGCCTGGCACTTGGCTTCCACCTCGCAGCCCTCCTGCGTGAGGCGCTTGAACCCGCGCGCGAGCACCGCGCCCGCGATGAGGAAGGGCACGCCGACGAAGAGCCCGAGCCGGGTCGCGGAGGCAAAGTCGAGCGTCACGTTGGCGAAGAATCCCGCCAGCGCGATCACGAGCGCGATGACCACTCCCGCATCCCGGGCGGCCTTACCATCGGAGGCAACGAGCCCGCGTTCCTCGAGCGAAGCCGTCACGGTCTGCTCGTAGGCCTCGTAGTTCAAGCCGTATTTGGTCGTGTGCTTTTTGGCAGACTTCTTGAACCCCTTGAAGGTCTGGCGCCAGGCGTGCTGCTCTATGTCGTAATCGGCCCCGGTAAAGAAGAGCTCGAGCGCGGCCTGGTCGATCCGGGTGATATTGTTTCCGTTGGCCTCGATCTCCTGCGCGCCGTTGGCCATCGTCACCTGGTAGTCGTCCTTGCCCTTGAAGCCGAGGGGGCCGGGCTCGGCCGAAAGCTGGCTCAGCCTGATCACGCGGTCGTCGGTGAGCTTCATGAGCGTGGCCGTGAACGCCTCGCTGGGCACCTTGTACTCCGGGGAGGCGAGCATGGCGAGGACAGCCGGATGGTCGGCGCTCGGCACGTCGCGGAAGTAGTCGTCGTCAAAGACCGGCTTGGGGCGGCGCCGCGTGATGCGAAGCACCAGCACCACGCCGGCAAACACCATCGAGGCCACGGCTATGGCAAGCCCGGCCACGGCCGTGATGAGTCGCGCGCGCTGACGCTCGGCGTTGGCCTCGTTGGCCCACTCCTTCTCTTCCGAGATGATCGTGCTCAGGCGCTCTTCGCCCTGCGCACTGAGCCCCGGCACCCAGGCCACGGGGAACGCGACGCGCGCCTCGGCATACGAACCCGACTCCACGTAGCGCATCTCGTAGGTGACGAGCGACGAGTCGATATCGGGCGCAACGTTGCCCGTGAGCGCGCCATGGCCCCAGGCGCGCAGGGTCTTTTTGGTGGCCGCGACCCCCGAACTCGCGCTGTCCTCGAACTGCACGGTAAGGTTCACGTTCTCGGAATCGGCGCTCCAATCGGGGCCGACGAACTTCCAGTAGAGCTCGGCGGTGTCGCTCCATGCCATGACCGCACCGGTCATCTCGTAGCTCACGGTCACCGTCGCCGTATCGCCGTCGTAGCGCGGCATGAAGACCTTGAGCCTGATCGACTTCTCGCCCGATTCCGAGACGACGTCAGCGGTGTAGACGCCGTCGTCCCCCTTGGAGGCGGTGCTCACCTGGCTGAACGCGGTATCGTCCACCGTCACGCCGTCGATGGTGACCTCGGAGGTCTTGCCCTGCTGGTTCTCGGCAAAGGGGATCGTCCAGTACACGCCGTTGATGTCATCGTAGAAATCGAACGTGCGGGTCTCCTCCACGGCAAGCGTGCCGTCGCCGAGCACCGTGGCTTCGATGTCCACCGAGGGCAGGCTGTAGTCGGCGCGCGCCGTGCGCGGGGCCGCAACGAGCAGGGCAAGCGAGAGCGCCGCCATCGCCAGCGCGGCGAGGGGCAGGGATACGCGGTGACGGGTGTTCATGGCACGTCCTTTGTCCGTTAGATCCGCTGGATTCATGCTCTCCATTGTAGCCGCCCCGTGCAGGCGCCAGAGCGGCCGGCCCGAGCGGGGGCGGCACGGGAGCGGGGCGGAGGTGACGGCGAAACTCCCCCAGCGAGTCCGAGCTCGACGCAGCGCGCCCTCCTCACCGCGAGCACGCCGGCCTTCCTCTCGTAGGCGATCTCGTCGTGCTCGCATCCCACCGAGAACGCCTTCGAAATCCAAGGCGTTGCAACGAGCGTTAGGATCCGCCCAGTCGAAAGCGAGGACTTGCAGCAGAGCGCAACGGAACGGAAAGCGCAAGGGCAGCAGACAGCGGTAAACGCCGGAGCTGCGGCTTCATGCGGCGAACACATGTGTAGCGAGATTGTGACGGTCCACAGGTCGAGGGTTTATTTGAGCGGGCGCGGGCATAAAGGCTGTGAGCGAAGAAGCATCAGCGACTCAGGCATCTTCGCGAACAATCGGTCCCCCTTTTCCGCAGGAACCCCGATGGCAGCAATTGCAGTCATCGGGGTTCCTGTTTTGAGGAGAGGCGCTCGGCCGCGCGGCACTTGAGCGGACGCGCTTTGCGATTCAGGCATGCGGGGCGCGGGTTGAGCCGGCGAACCGAAGGGGCGAACGTCGCGTTCAACAGGACTATTCGCGCGCGTCTCGCCCCATTCAGTCCGCATCTTCTTCTCAACAGCTTGCATCGCCGCTCGCAGCCGTCCAGCTGCGCGCGGCCGCAATCGCGCTGCGCGGTATACTCAGCGCCATGGATACCGCCAGCTTGCAGAACAACCTCAATGCGCGCACCAGCGCAACGGCCGCGGCCGAACCCGTGGTCGGGCGCTTTGCACCCTCCCCTTCCGGACGCATGCACCTGGGTAACGTCTTCTCGTGTCTCGTGGCCTGGCTCTCGGCGCGCAGCCAGGGCGGGCGCATCGTCCTGCGCATCGAGGACCTCGACACGCGCTGTCGGCAAGAATGGGCCGACGCGCTCATGCGCGACCTCAGCTGGCTCGGGCTCACCTGGGACGAAGGCCCCATCTACCAGCGCGATCGCATCGAGCTCTACGAAGAGACGCTCGCCAAGCTCGCTGGCATGGGCCTCACCTATCCCTGCTTTTGCAGCCGCGCCGACCTGCATGCCGCGAGCGCGCCGCACGCGAGCGACGGCACGCCCATCTACGCGGGCACCTGCCGCGGGCTTTCCGCGCAAGAGGTTGCCGAACGCCGGACCCGACGTGCGCCGGCCACCCGCCTGCGCGTTCCCGGGCTCGACGACGGCGCCGACATGATCGAATTCGTCGATCGCGTCTACGGCGCGCAAGCCGAGGCCCTCGCGGCCGAGTGCGGCGACTTTCTCGTGCGGCGGAGCGACGGCGTCTTTGCCTACCAGCTCGCCGTGGTCGTGGACGACGCCGCCATGGGCGTCACCGAGATCGTGCGCGGCCGCGACCTGCTCGGCTCGACTCCGCGCCAAATCTACCTGCAGAACCTCTTGGGGCTTGAGCGCCCGCGCTACGCGCACGTGCCCCTTTTGGTCGCCAAGGACGGCAGGCGCCTCTCCAAGCGCGACGGCGACCTCGGCATGGACGCCCTGCGCGAGCGCTTTGGCACCCCCGAGGCGCTGCTCGGCTGGCTCGCCGGCCGCTGCGGCATCGCACCCAACACGGACCCCCGCAACGCCGAGGAACTTGCGAGCCTCTTTAGTTGGAACAACGTGCGCGCCCACCGAGCCGACATCTGCATTTCCAAATAGGCCCGAACACGCCGGCAAACGCCACGCAAAACAGGAAACGCCCCCTTGCGGAGGCGCTTCCTGCGAGTCGCTACACCGGCCGCTTTGGCCTGTGCAAGTTTTTGGGCTGAGCCTAGACGAAGAGCTGCAGCAAGAGCTCGAGTTCGAGCTCGATCTGGGTCAGGGCCGTGGTGGCGGTGTTGAGGAGCGCGGGGTTGGCGATGCCGACGAGGGCGACGGTCGAGAACCCAAAGAGGGTGGCTGCGAAGGTGGCGCCGAGGGCGGTGGTGAGGTTCTTGACGCTGGCCATGATGGCCTCCTTTCGGATAACCGAGCTCCCATTTGCTCGGCCTTCTTATTTGCTGTGACCAGCATAGAGGCCGTGGCCGCTGCCAATGACCAGGCAACCCTGAACACTTCGTTACCCCGCCCCGCGCAAAGCCACCTCTCAACCAATCGTTAAGGGCACCGGCCAAGAGCATCGCAACCGCAGGTTAAGAAGCATCCGAATCAGACAACACCTTCCAAACCACAGAGGAATCGATTGGATGCATTGCCTCGACCTTATCGATGAGAGCTTGGTTATTAGCGAGCTTTGAAGAGTCGTGTATACCTTCAGTGCTATCAGAAGCCGATTCGATGACTTTTCCGTTCTTCTTATAGGTCGTCGTCACGACCTGTTCGGCCGTTGCATCAGAATTTTGTTCAAGTGACTCGATTTCGTTCAACTTGGAACCGTCGAACGTTTGGTAATCCCATCCATTGCAGACCCATCCGGCGCTCCCCCGGGCACAGAGAACGTTGTCCTGGCAAAGAGAAGCCCAGGCCCTGTATGCGCTTTCTTCAAGCAAGCCTTTAACCTCGCCATCGATGTATCCGTATACGGAGAAGATCGAATTCGAACGACCATCGTCCCTATACTTCGTGCCCACTGCCAACAACAGCTCATCTACGCCGTCGCCGTTCAGGTCCCGGTAGGCATAGAAAATCTTGTCTAGCGATCCTTCCGTATCGTTAAACAGTTCATACACTGATACACCCGAGACCAAGGGGTACTTCGTTCCCTTTTGATTGTCGGTCCAATACGTGGACTGCTCGTATCCAGAACTAGACAACTCACCATCAAAGGCCTCGGCAAACGTGTCTTTTCCTGCGGCAAACGCCTCGCGATACTGCTTAAAAACTTCCTGATAAGCAGCATGGGCCTCTTTGTTTATTGCCTTCGCTCCTTTGTCGGAAGAAGACTTGGACTTCTTACCGCTTGACGAGTTCGCAGAGCCACTTGCCTCCAGCTTGGCAAGGACCTTTTGCGTGG
>CAVDTO010000014.1:242-17499 GCA_963611895.1 bacterium | reverse complement strand
CATGTGGTGCGAGCTCATGATGGACAACGCCGGCGCGCTCGCGTTCGAGATCGATCAGATCGTGGGGTCGCTCGAGGCCTACAGCAAGGCGCTCAAGAGCGGGAACGCAGACGAGCTGCGCGAGCTTCTCGCCGAGGGCGATCGCATCAAGCGCGCGCTCGACGACGAAGCGCAAAACGACTGAGAGGAGACAGCGTGCCAGGTTACGTACTCGATATAGACACTCCCCGCCCCTACAAGGTGCACATCGGGACCTTCTTGCTGGAACGCGTGGGCGAGATCTCGCGCGAGGCCGCGGGCGGCGAGCGCGCCGTCATCGTGACCGACACCAACGTGGGGCCGCTCTACGCCCAGCCCGTGCGCGAGAGCCTCGAGGCCGCCGGTTATGCGACCTTCACCTACACCTACGAGGCCGGCGAGGAGCGCAAGCGCCTCTCGACGCTCGAGGCCATCCTCGAGTTCATGGCGGAGTCCGAGCTCGACCGCTCCGACATCGTCGTCGCCCTCGGCGGCGGCGTCTGCGGCGATATCGCGGGCTTTGCCGCGGCGAGCTACATGCGCGGCTGCCGATTCATCCAGGTGCCCACGAGCCTGCTTGCCATGGTCGACTCCTCCGTCGGCGGCAAGACAGCCGTGGACCTTGCGGCCGGCAAGAACCTGGCGGGCGCGTTCTGGCAGCCGAGCGCCGTCGTGGCCGACATCGGGTGCTTGGCCACCCTCACCGACGAGCAGTTCCAGGACGGCTGCGGCGAGGTCATCAAGCACGGCGTCATCGCCGATGCCGACCTGTTCGCCGAGCTCGAGAAGACCCCGCTCACGCCGGAGCTGCTCAAGCAGGACGTTGCCCGCG
Organism: bacterium; assembly: GCA_963611895.1. Classification (GTDB taxonomy): domain Bacteria; phylum Actinomycetota; class Coriobacteriia; order Coriobacteriales; family Coriobacteriaceae; genus Collinsella. The sequence continues at coordinate 16,649 of CAVDTO010000014.1, read as the reverse complement.
TGACCATGCTCGTGGCCCGCAACATCGACATCAAGCGCGCGGTCGTCGTCGCCGACGAGCGCGAGACCAACCAGCGCAAGCTCCTGAACTTCGGCCACAGCATCGGCCATGCCGTCGAGGCATGCGAGCGCTACCGACTCGGGCACGGCAATTGCGTGGCAATCGGCATGATCGCCATCGCGCGCGCGGCCACATCGCTCGGGGCTTGCGACGAGACCGTCCCCGCGCGCATCGCCGCACTCGTGGAGCGCCACGGGCTCCATACGGCCTGCCGCTTTAGCGCCGAGGAGCTCTACGCCGAGGCCCTTCACGACAAGAAGCGCCACGGCAACACCATCGACCTCGTGATTCCGCATGCGATCGGCGCCTGCTCGATCGACCGCGTGCCGCTCGAGATGTTCAGCAGAATCATCGCCGAGGGAATCGGCCAACAGAAACCAGGAGAGGCATGCTAGCGCGTATCACCCCTTGCGAGCTCGCGGGCACGGTTCCCGCCATCGCGTCCAAATCCATGGCGCACCGACTCATCATCTGCGCGGCCCTCGCGAACGGCGAGACCCACGTGCGCTGCAACACCACTTGCGCCGACATCGAGGCCACCATCGCGTGCCTCAAAGCGCTCGGCGCTCGGATCGAGACCGTCGAGGACGGCTACATCGTCCACTCCACCCTCAAGAGCGCCGAGTTCGGCCTGCTCAAGGCCCTGCAGGGCGGCACCCTTGACTGCAACGAGTCGGGATCGACCCTGCGCTTCATGCTTCCCGTTGCCTGCGCTCTCGGTGCCAACTGCACCTTCACGGGACGCGGCCGCCTGGGCGCCCGTCCGCTCTCGCCGCTCTCCGACGAGCTCATCGCCGCCGGCTGCGAGCTCGAGGGGCTCGGAGCCTTCCCGCTCAAGGTGAGCGGCCGCATCCGTCCCGGCGCGTTCAGGCTCCCCGGCAACGTGAGCTCCCAGTACATCTCGGGCCTCCTGCTCGCCGCGCCGCTCCTCTCGGAGCCCTCGACGGTCGAGGTGCAGGGCCGCATCGAGAGCCGTCCCTACATCAACCTCACCATCCAGGCCATGAAGTCGTTCGGCGTCGATGTCGCCGTCGAGCGCACGTCCGAGCCGGGCAGCGCCACCGAGATCACGCGCTTTTCCGTGAGCGGCGGCGGCTACCGTACCCCCGGCGAGGTCTGCGTGGAGGGCGACTGGTCGAACGCCGCCTTCTGGCTCTGCGCGGGCGCCATGGGCGCCGACACTATCACCGTCGACGGCGTCTCCATGTCCTCTGCTCAGGGCGACCGCAACATCCTGGCCGCGCTCTCGCGCTTCGGCGCGCGCATCGTACGCTCCACGAACGCCGCCACCGTCAAGCCCGACAAGCTGCAGGGCTTTGAGCTTTCGGCACGCGATATCCCCGACCTCGTTCCCGTGATGAGCGCCGTCGCCGCCGTCTCGCGCGGCACCACGGTCTTTCGCGACTGCGCGCGCCTGCGCATCAAGGAATCCGACCGCCTCGTCACCACATCGCAGGAGCTCGAGAACCTCGGCGCCTGCGTGAGGATCGAGGGCGACGACCTCATCATCGAGGGGCGCGAGAGCCTCTCGGGTGGCGTCGTCGACTCGCATAACGACCACCGCATCGCCATGATGGCCGCCGTGGCGTCCACCCGCTGCGTCGACACCGTCACGATCCGCGGTGCCGAAGCGGTCAACAAGTCGTACCCGGACTTCTTCGAGCACTTCCGCCTGCTTGGCGGCAAGGTCGAGCTTTTGGAGGAATAGATGGCCTCGGTTTTCGGAAACGCCCTCTCGCTCAGCATCTTCGGCCAGTCGCATTCGGCCGCCATCGGCTGCTCGCTCGACGGCATCCCCGCAGGGCTCGCTATCGACGAGGAGAAGCTCCAGGAGTTCCTCGACCGCCGCGCGCCCGGCAAGGACGAGACCGCCACGAAGCGCCGTGAGGCCGACCGCGCGCATATCCTCGCGGGCATCGTCGACGCCCATACCTGCGGCGCGCCGATCGCCGCGGTCATCGAGAACACCAACACGCGTTCCAAGGACTACTCGAACCTGCGCCGCTGCCCGCGTCCGGGGCACGCGGACTTCCCGGCCCGCGTCAAGTACGGCAACATGCACGACGTCGCCGGCGGCGGGCACTTCTCGGGTCGTCTTACGGCACCCCTCTGCATCGCCGGCGGCATCGCCCTGCAGATCCTCGAGAGCGCGGGTATCCGCGTCATGGCGCACATCTCGCAGATCGGCACCACGGGCGACCTGCCCATGGACGACACCGAGTACCGCGCTGACGACCATGCGGCCATCCTCAAGAACACGCTTCCCTGCATCGACGAGGAGGCTGCCGAGCGCATGCGCGACGAGATCCTCCAGGCCCGAGACGAGCAGGACTCGCTCGGCGGCATCGTCGAGTGCGGCGTCTTCGGCATGCCCGTGGGCGTGGGCGACCCGATGTTCGACGGTCTTGAGAACCGCATCGCGCAGGCGGTCTTCGGGGTGCCCGCCGTCAAGGGCGTCGAGTTCGGCGCCGGCTTTGCCGTGGCCGCCATGCGCGGCAGCGAGAACAACGACGCCTACCGCATGGACGGCGCGCGCGTGCGCACCAAAAGCAACAACGCGGGAGGCATCCTGGGCGGCATCTCCAACGGCGCGCCCATCGTGTTCCGCGCGGCCATCAAGCCCACGCCCTCGATCTCGCTTGCGCAGGAGAGCGTCGACCTCGACGAGCTGCACGACGACGAGCTCGTCATCCACGGGCGCCACGACCCTTGCATCGTGCCGCGCGCCGTGCCGGTGATCGAGGCCGCGGCAGCGCTCGCCGTGCTCGACGCGATGCTCAAGGACGGCTACTTCCAGACCACCCATCTCGACACCGAGGAGGCCTAGGCAACCATGGAACTGCCCGAGATCCGCAAGCGTATCGACGAGATCGACACCGCCCTCTGCGAGGGTTTCGTCGAGCGCATGGATATCGCGACCGAGGTCGCCCGCGCCAAGATGGCCATGGGAAAGAAGATCTATGACCCGGGCCGCGAGCGCGACAAGCTCTACAGCATCGCCAAGAGCGTGCCCGAGCGCTACGAATCGCAGATGGTCTCGCTCTTCTCGCTCCTTATGACCATGAGCAAGGAGGAGCAGGCCCGCTTCATCGCGCAGGCCACCGGCACCTCTCTCGCCGACCGCTCGCACGAGACCTTCGAGAAGCTCGATGTGCACTTCCCCACCACGGCGACCGTCGCCTGCCAGGGCGTGGAAGGCGCCTACAGCCAGATCGCGGCCTCAAAGCTCTTCGAGATTCCCAAGATCTCGTTCTTCTCGGCCTTCGAGGGGGTCTTCAAGGCCGTCGACGAGGGCTTCTGTGAGTTCGGCGTGCTGCCGATCGAGAACTCCACCGCGGGTTCCGTGAACGCCGTCTACGATCTGCTCGCCCAGTACGGGTTCTCCATCGTGCGCTCGCTCAGGCTCAAGGTCGACCACAACCTCCTCGCCAAACCGGGCACGCGCATCGAAGACATCCGCGAGGTCATCTCGCATGAGCAGGCGCTTGCGCAGAGCGCGGGCTTTCTCGAGGGACTCGGCGTTCAGACCAAGGTCGTGGAGAACACGGCGCGCGCGGCCGAGATGGTTGCCGGGAGCGACCGTACCGACCTCGCCTGCCTCTCCTCGCGCGACTGCGCACCCCTCTACGGGCTCGACGTCGTCGCCTCCGACGTGCAGGACAACGACAACAACTACACGCGGTTCGTGGTCATCTCCAAGACGCCGCGCATCTACCCGGGTGCCACGAAGTCGTCCCTCATGCTCACGCTCAAAAGCGAGCCCGGGTCTCTCTTCCGCGTGCTCGAGCGCTTCTATGCCCAGAACATTAACCTGGTGAAGCTCGAGAGCCGCCCCATCCCCGGGCGCGACAACGAGTTCGCCTTCTACTTCGACCTCGACTGCCCCGCCGGCACGCGCGATCTCGACCTGCTGCTTGACTCGCTCGACGAGGTCTGCGCCACGTTCACGTACTTCGGCAGCTACACGGAGGTGCTCTAGATGCCCGACGCGCGATTCGGCCTCTTGGGCCGCACGCTCAAGCACAGCTACACACCGACGATCTACCGCGAGCTCGCAGGGATCGACTACGCGATGTTCGAGCGCGAGCCCGAGGACGTCGAGGGGTTCCTCGCCGGCGACGAGTGGCTCGGCACCAACGTGACGATCCCCTACAAGCGCACGGTCATGCCGTATCTCGACGAGCTTTCCGACACGGCCGCGCGCCTCGGCAACGTGAACACGATCACGCGCCTTGAGGACGGCCGCCTGCGAGGCAACAACACCGACTACTACGGCTTCAAATGCCTGGTCGATTCTCTTGGCATGGACTTTGCCAGCAAGAAGGCCGTGGTCTTCGGTGCCACGGGTGGAGCGGGAACGACCGTCTGCACCGTTCTCGAGGACATGGGGATGAGCATCGTCAAGGTCGGGCGCAAGGGCCCCGTGACCTACGACGAGCTTGCCGACCATGCGGACGCGGCTCTGGCCGTCAACTGCACGCCGGCAGGCATGTACCCGCACTGCCCCGGCCGCCCTTGCGCACTCGATGCGCTGACCGGCCTCGAGGCCGTGCTCGACATCGTCTACAACCCGGTGCGCACCGGCCTTGCCATCGAGGCGGAGTCGCGCGGGATCCCCTGCCGTACCGGGCTTCTCATGTTGGTCGGTCAGGCCGCCCAGGCCTGCGAGCTCTATCTGGGTTCCCAGATCTCGCTCGACCGGATCTGCGAAGTCACCGAGCTCATCGGCAACACCGAGCAGAACATCGCGCTCATCGGCATGCCCGGCTCGGGCAAGACCCGCGTGGGTCAGAATATAGCGAAGAAGCTCGGCCGCGAGCACATCGACATCGACCATGAGCTCGAGGCTCGCCTGGGATGCACCTGCAGCGCATTCATCAAGGAGCACGGTGAGGCAGCGTTCAGGGAGCAGGAGACGGCAGCGCTTGCTGACGTGGCAAAGCGCTCGCGCCTCGTCATCTCGACCGGCGGTGGCGTCGTGACGCGTCCCGAGAACCTGCCCCTGCTCCATCAGAACAGCCATATCGTCATGCTCAACCGCAAGCTCTCGGAGCTCTCGCGCAAGAACCGCCCCATCTCGCAGCGCGACGGCATCGAAGCGCTCGCAAAGCAGCGCCTGCCGCTCTACCGCGCGTGGGCAGACCTCGTCATCGATTCGCGCGACTCGGCGACCCACACGGCGGACGCCGTGATCGAAGCCCTTCCACCCATGCTCGCGACCACGGAGGAGTAACCATGAAGGCACTTGTTATCAACGGACCGAACCTCAACATGCTCGGCATCCGCGAGCCGGGAATCTACGGCAAGGACAACTACGAGACGCTCGTGGCCATGTGCAAGGCCGCAGGTGTCGAGGCTGGGTTCGAGGAGGTCGAGGTCTTTCAGTCGAACCACGAGGGATCGATCGTCGACAAGATCCAGGAGGCGCTCGGCGTCTATGACGGCATCGTGATCAACCCGGCCGCCTACACGCACACGAGCGTCGCCATCCTCGATGCGCTCAAAGCTGTGCAGCTTCCCGCGGTCGAGATCCACATCTCCGCCGTCGAGGAGCGCGAGGATTTCCGTCAGGTCTCATATGCACGGCTCGCTTGCTTCGAGACGATTACCGGCGAGGGGCTCGAGGGCTACTGCCATGCCCTGCGCGACCTTGCGGCGAAGCTCCAGGCTTAAGAGCACAACGCGAGACATTCCGCAATGACGATATGGGCGGGCGCCCAGGCTTCATGCCATGGCACCCGCCCATGTTTTTCTCTGGCTGTTGATGGTCGCGCAGGACCCCGTTGCTTAACGGCTACGCTCGAACTCGTCGAGCATGGCGCGGGCGTGCTCGAGCGCGACAGCGGAACCGTCGCCGCTGAGCATGCGCGCGATCTCGTGCGCGCGCTCCTCGCCCGTCACCTCCACGAGGCTCGTCTGCGGGAACTTGCCGCCCGTCTTCTTGACCACATAGTGCTTGGACCCCGCCACGGCCACCTGCGCCAGGTGCGTGACGACGATGACCTGATGCGTCTTTGCAAGATCGGCGAGTACGGAGGAGAGCGCTCGAGCCGTAGCCCCGCCCACTCCGGCGTCGACCTCGTCAAACACGAGCGTCTGCGCCGCATCACCTTTACCCAAGACGACCTTGCACGCGAGCATGACGCGCGAGAGCTCGCCGCCCGAGGCGATTCTGCGCAGGGGACGCGGGGTGAGAGCGGGGCCGCCCTGGTAGAGCAGCTCGCACGCCTGCGGCCCGCTCGCATCCCACTTGGAACGCGGAAGGTCCCGAGCATCCCATACGAGCGTAGCCGAGCCCATCTCGAGCCGGGCCATCTGCTCCTGCACGGCCGCGCAGAACGCGGGAGCAGCCTTTGCGCGAGCGCGCGAAAGCGCTTTCGCTGCCGAGGCGAGTGCCTTCTCCGCGCGCTCAAGAGCGGCTTCGGCTTCGCGAACGCGCTCGGCGCCGTGGTCGATCACGGCAAGCAGCTCATCGGCAGCGGCCTTCTTCTCGAGCACGTCCTTCATGGTGGGGCCGAACAGCCTCGTGAGCCCCACGAGCGCGGAATGGCGTTCCTGGAGGCGCTCGAGTTCCGCCGGGTCGAACTCGATCTCCTCGCGGTAGCTTGCGAGCTCGGCCGCGGCGTCCTCGGCGACGATCACGGCCTCGTTCAACTCGTCGGCGATCTTCTGCAGCGACTCGTCGACGCTCCCCATGCGGGAGAGCGCGTAAGCAGCGGAATTCAACGCGTCGAGCGCGCCGTTCTCGCCCGATATAGCCTCCTGGGCCTCAAACGCGGTCGAGGCCAGCGCCTCGGAATGCTCGGCCCGCGGAAGGACCTCCTCGAGATGCTCGAGTTCGCCGGCCTCGGGTGCAACCTCCTCCACGCGCTCGATGCAAAAGTGCGCATCGTCCACGCGCTGACCCTGTTCCTGGGCGGCACTCTTTATGCGGGCGAGGTCTTTGGCGCTTGCCTTGGCGGCTGCAAGGGCCTCGCGATAGGCGACAAGCGGCTCTGCGATGGAATCCGCCGCCCAGGCATCAACGAGGTCCACGTGCGTCGCCGCATCGAGAAGCTTTTGGTGCTCATGCTGGCCGCAGAGGTCGATAAGGGGGCCGATCTGCTCGGATAGCTCGCGAACGCTGGCCATATGGCCGCCAAGGCGAACGCGGCTCCGGCCATCCGAAGAGACCCTGCGCTCGACAACCACGCCCCCGGTATCGGTGTCGGACAAGAAGAATCGCCCCTCAACGACGGCCGACTCCTCGCCGTCGCGCACCTGCGAGGAATCGGCGCGCTCTCCCATGAGGAGCTTGAGAGCCGAGAGTAGGGCCGTCTTGCCGGCACCCGTCTCTCCGGTGAGAACCGTCAGGCCCGAACAGGGCAGAAGGTCCGCCTCGCGAATGAGCGCGAGATTCTCGACATGGATGTCATCGATCATGGCGCACCCCGTAGAACACGCGGCTCACGGAGCTATAGAAGCTCTCGGGGCCGTAATCGAGCAAAAGGATGTCTCCGGGCCCGCGTTTGACCGCCACGCGCTCGACCTCGCCGTCAAGCGTGAGGAACTGCCCGTCCACGGCGATGGCCGGAACGGAGGGGCGGTCCTTGGACATCGCGATCTCCACGACGTCGGAAGGCGAGGTCAAAAACGCACGGGCCTGGATGGTGTGCGGAGCGATGGGCACGCATACCATGCCTGAATAGTCGGGGCTCACGATGGGACCGCCCGCTGAGAGCGCATAGCCGGTGGACCCTGTGGCCGTGGAAACGACGACGCCGTCGCCGCGCAGGCGGTCGATATGGTGGCCCGACACAGTAATGTCGAACTCGACCATGTCGGAGAGCGGGCCGCGTGTGAGGGCCATGTCGTTCAGCGCGAACGTGGCCTCGGTGTGCTCCATGCCCTGGGCATCGTAATAGAGGGCCTCGCAGCTCAGGGTGGAACGGCGGCTCACATGAAGCTCGCCCGCAAGCGCATCGGAAACAACACCGAGCACGTCGCGTTCCTCGGGGCTGGCAGCCGTGAGGAAGCCCAGATGTCCGTAGCTCAGACCCAGGATAGGGATCTCGCGATAGTTGACGATGCGTGCCGCACGGAGCAACGTGCCGTCGCCACCGAGCGAGATAACGAGTTCCGTGCCCTCGATATCGGGCGTCGACTGAATCTTTGAGCGCTGGTCGGCCGCCCACACGACCTCGTAACCCTGGCGCGTCAGCCAGAGCTCGAGCATGAGGCCGCTCTCGACAGCCTCCTGCTTGTAGTAGTTGGGAACGAGAAACACCTTCATAGCAAGCGCGCCTTCCCCTCGAGTCGTGCCACCTGATCGCTTAAAGCACTGGTACCCAAGAGGTCGTCCTCAGAGCGCTTGCCATAAAGAAAGTACTCCACGTTGCCCTTGGCGCCGTGGATGGGGCTCAGACAGATGTCCACCGGATAAAGACCGACCTCGGCAAACAGGCGGATGTTCTTGATAAGCGCGTTCACACGCACCTCGGGGTCGCGCACGACGCCGCCCTCCCCCACATCGGCCGCCGGGGCCTCGAATTGCGGTTTCACAAGCGTGCAGAACGCGCTAGCGGGTTTCAGCAGCCCCATCACGGCATCTATGATGTTCCCGATGCTCGTGAACGAGACGTCGCATACCGCAAGGTCGAAGCCCTCGCGGTATCCCTGCTCGGGCACGTCGACGATATTGGTACGCTCGAGCAGCGTGCAGCGCTCGTCTTGCCGAAGGCTCCAGTCGAACTGAGCCCGGCCCACGTCGACAGAGACCACGTGCGCGGCCCCGCGCTTGAGAAGGCAATCCGTAAAGCCGCCCGTGGAGGCACCGATATCGAGGCACTGCAATCCGGCGGGATCAATTCCAAATGCGTCGAGGGCGCCTGCGAGCTTGAGCCCGCCGCGGCTCACATAGGGAATGCGGCCCTTAACATGCAGCTCGATGCCGGGCGCGACCTTCATACCGGGAGACGTGAGCCGCTCGCCGTTTGCCGAGACCAAACCGGCCATACATGTGCGAAGGGCATCCGCGCGGTCTGCGCAGATGCCCTGCTCAATCAGCTCATCGTCGAGTCTGACCTTTTTCATGAAGCATCCTCGGCGGCATCCGGAGCCTCGTGCTCCGCAGATGCAACGGATTCGTATTCGCTCTCGAGCTGCTCGGCCTCGCGGGGCGAGAGCTCGAACTTGTCGACCATGTCGACGGCCTTGGAACCGAGCTCGATAGCCTCGTCGAACAGGTCGAGGGACTTCTCGAGCGAGGTGTTCTTGGAACGTACCGTCGCCACGATCTCGTCGAGGCGCTCGGTGATCTCGTCGAAGTTTCGCACCGTGGTCTCGGCCATGGCTACTCCTGAGCCTCGTCGGCGACGGGCTCGGCACAAGCGCTCTCGGAGTCGTCCTCCGCAGCGCTCTCGGCCTCAACAGCCGCGGCAGCTGCAGCAGCAGCCTCCTCGGCAGCGCGGTCCTCTTCGAGCTGGCGCTCGTAGATCTCGGCTCCGGGGAACTCCTCCTCGCTCGCGATACGGCCGAGAATGCCGTTCACGAAGCGCGAGGACTCGTCGGTGCCGTAAGCCTTGGCGAGCTCGACGGCCTCGTTGATGACCACCGAGTCGTCGATCTCGTCGTCGGTCAAGAAGCGCATCTCGTAGAGCGCGATGCGCAGCAGGTTGCGGTCAGCACCCGGCATGCGCTCAAGGCGCCATTTCTCCGAGACCTCGCGCAGGGCCGCGTCGATGCGGTCGAGGTGCTCGTAGGCACCGCGCGAAAGCTCGACCGCATACGGGTCGAGCGGACCCTTGGAAATCAGATAGTCCCCGGAGATGACCTCCTCGAGCGGGCAATCGAGCTGCTCCGCCTGAAAGAGAAGCTGGAGGGCCTGGCTGCGCGCGAGCGTGCGCCCGCGATATACCTTCAAGCTCACGCCTACTCCTTGGGGAACACGAGGCCGTCGATGCAGACGTCGACGCGTTCGACCTCGACGCCCACCTGGGCGTCGATGGCGGCGACGACGGCCTCTCGGACCGACTCAGCGAGCTTCTTGAACGGGTAGCCGAAGAAGACCACCACACGTACGGTGAGGGCGAGCTTGTTGTCGACGACCTCGGCCTCGACCGCCGGCTCAGAAGCCGGGGTCTTGGCGGAAAGCATCATCGAGACGAGATTGGTCGCGAGGTCCTTGACGCCCACGGACGCGATTCCCTCGACGTCGTCGACGGCGCGCGAGACGATTGCGGTGAGCACGGCAGGCGCGATGCCGATGCCGTCGATTTTGATTTCCTGAGGCATAAGGCCCTCCAAAGAAAGCTAGACGCGGGAAACGAACTTGCCGTCGCGGGTGTCGACCTTGATCTTCTCACCCTCGTTGAGGTACATCGGGACCTGCACCACGGCACCGGTCTCGATGGTGGCGGGCTTGGTGGAACCCTGGACGGTGTCGCCCTTGAAGCCCGGGTCGGTCTGAGTGATCTCGACCTCGATGAACATCGGGGGCTGGATGCCCATCAGCTCGTCGTCGGCGAAGAGCAGCTGGCAGACGTCGTTCTCGCGCAGCCACTTGGAGTTGCCGCCCACCATCTCGTCGGACACGGGAACCTGCTCGTAGGTCTCGTTGTCCATGAAGATGTAGTCGGCGCCGTCGTTGTAGAGGTACTGCATCTCGCGGGTCGTGAGCATGACGCTCTCGAACTTGGTGCCGGCGTTGCAGGTGTTGTCGACCACACGGCCGCTCTTGATGTCCTTGGTCTTGTAGCGGACGAAAGCACCGCCCTTGCCCGGCTTGACATGCTGGAACTCGACGATCGTGACGATCTTGTCCTTGATGCGAAGACCGAGGCCGTTCTTAAAATCGGCAGTGGAGATGGTAGCCATATTCGCCTTTCTTATCTCTCGAGCGTAACGCCCGTCATACATACGAAGGTTGAGTATACAACTTAGCAGTCGATGACCTGCAGCTCATGCGGGGACTGCGTGAAGGGTTCATATCCCGTCTCGGTCACGAGGCCGAAGTCCTCGAGGCGCACGCCGCCCACGCCGGGCAGGTAGACGCCGGGTTCCACGGTGATGACGGCGCCGGCCTCGACCGTATTGCTCTTGCGGCCGAACATCGGCATCTCGTGGATGTCGATGCCCACGCCGTGGCCAAGCCCGTGGTTGTAGTAGGCGCCGTAGCCGGCCTCGCCGATGATCTTGCGCGAGAGCTCGTGGATCGCGTTGCCGTCGACGCCCGCATGGATGGCCTCGACGCACTCCTCGTGCGTGCGGCGCACGAGCGCGTAGAGGTCGAGCTGCTCCTGGGTGGGTTCGCCCACGCACACGGTGCGCGTCATGTCGGAGCGGTAGTCGCGATACCCCGCGCCGTAGTCCATGAGCACGAAGTCGCCCTTCTCGATCACGCGGTCGGAGGGGATGGCGTGCGGGTTCGCCGTGTTGGGGCCCGAGGCCACGATCGAGGAGAACGCCAGCGAATCGGCGCCATTCTCGAACATGAAGTTCTCGAGCTCGCTGCGCACCTGCTTTTCGGTGAGGCCGGGCTTGATGAACCCGAGCATGTGCCTAAAGGCCGCGTCGGTGATGCTCTGTGCATGGCGCATAAGAGCGATCTCCTCCTCGTCCTTGATGGCGCGCATGAGGCGGATGTCGCCGTGCATCATCGGGAGCGCGCAGACGATACCCTGATCCTCGAGGCCGCGCTCGAGCTCGCGGAAGAATCCGAGCTGCATGCCGTCCTCGACGGCGACGGTGCGGCTGCGGGCGGCATGCGCCTTGCCCGCGACCCAGTTGGGGATCGTGCCCTCGTCCATGTCGAGCACCCAGGGAGAGCCCTCGGGCATGTTCTCCTCAAAGGAGTTGAAGTAGCGCGAGTCGGTGTGGAGATAGCAGGCGTCCGAGGTGATGAACGCGGCATGGGGGAACTCGAACGTGAAGTCGAACACGCCCTTGCAGCCCGTGAGCCAGCGGAGATTAGCCTCGTCGCGCACGACGACGGCATCGTAGCCACGGTCGGCCATCAGTTCGCGTACGCGCGCGATGCGGCCCGCAGGGCCTGCAGCATAGTTGCTCATGGTGAGCTTCCTTTCGTTGTGCTTGTACCGGAGCTATCCTACCGCAACGACACGTTAGATATCGGCGCGCGATTCCGCGAAGGCGCGCGCATGGCGGGCGAGCACCTCGTCGTCCACATGGACGAGACGGATAGCGCCGAAGGCGTGCGGAAGCGAGAACATGCGCTTGTTGCCGCGCGCGAGCTGGACTCGCCCGATGGCCGCGACCAGCTCTTCGGCAGAGACCTCGCATGCGAGCTCGTCCACGCCGAGATCGGCAAGACAGTCATCGATCGCGTAGACGTCGTCGAGGTCGAAGTCGCAAGCGTCATAGGCAAGACGCGCCTCGAAGCGGATTCCCTCGGCCAAAAGCGCGCTTTGGGGAACGTCCTCGCTCACGAGCGAGCCGAGGGCTGCAGCAAAGGTGCGCCCGAACCCGAGGGCCTCGCGCGCACTCGGCGAGGGCGCGCGATGGACGTCGAGGCGCGCCGAGACCGACCATGCGACCGCGTTGATGAGCGAGATCTCCTCCCCCTTGAGAAGACCGGGCACGATGCGCCCGAAGTCGTCCCAGGCCTTTCGGCTGTCGGCGGCCATCGAGGCGAGCGCCTCCACATAGCCGAGCTTCAGATCGGTAGGCATGGCGCTGCGCACAAGGTCGAGGTCGCAGACGACAAGCTCCGGTTCGGGATCGAGCGCGAGTGCCTGCGCACCGCTCGCCTCGATCGGTTGCATATCGAGCGCCGAGGTGATCATGGCGTCGAACGTCGTGGGCAGAAGAGCGGCGGGAGTTCCGCCGCACCAGTTCCGCGCACACCACGAAACGAGGGAGCAGACGTCCGCTCTACCGAGCGCGACCACGAGGTCGTCCTTGGTGATCGCGGCCTCGGAAAGCGCGTCGAACACGGTTTTCGCGGTATCGAGCGACCTTACTGGCTCGCCCTCGGAAAGCTCGACGATCGTCACCGCATAGCCGGCATCGATGAGCGAACGCTCGACGACCTCGCCGTGAGTTGCGCGCGAAGCTGCATCGGCCACGAGGACCGAGCGCTTGGGCACGCTTACGACGCCCCTGAAGTAGCGCGAGAGCTCGTCGAAGGCGCCTAAACCCAGGCGCAGCTCGATGCTCTTGTGCTCGAGATTGATAAGCTGGCGACGCACGGTCATAGCAATCCACGCTCCAATAGCAGCTCGGCGCAGCAGTACGAAACTTCCTCAAAGCTCTTGCCCCGGATGTCGAGCGTGAGGTCGGCGGCCTCGAGGTAAAGCGGCCGGCGATGCTCGAACAGGTCGGCCGCATATTCGGGGTTCCTGAAATCGGGCCTCGTCGACGTGCGGCGGATCTGACGGAGCGAGTCGTCGAAATCGCCCCGCAGGTACACGCAGTAGCCCATATCGTGCATGAGCTCGATGTTGCGCGGCGTCTCGACGATTCCGCCCCCGCACGAGACGAGCAGGCTGCGCTCGTTCTTAAGGCCCTCGAGCGCAGAGGTTTCGAGCCTGCGGAACCGCTCCTCCCCTTCTTCGGAAAAGATAGCGGTCACGGACTTGCCGCTCCTGCGCTCGACGAGCCGGTCGGTATCTACATAGCGCCTGCTGAACATCTTTCCGAGGTTGCGGGCGAGGGTCGACTTTCCGGCCCCGAGAAAACCGACGAAGAAGACATGGTCGCAGCCGCGCTTTGCAAGGGTGGCCATGCGCTACTCCTCGCAGGGAACGTCTCTGAGCGCACGCCTCTCAAAGATTCGGAAGATCTGCGTGTACCACAGGTCAACATGGGTCTGCGGCTTCACGAGAATCGAGTCGACGCCCGCGAAGTTCGCGGCCCAAACGTCCGTGTAGAGCTGGTCGCCGATAAAGACCGCTTCCTCGTTTCTCACGCCCATGGACTTCATGGCGGCGTGGAGCGCAAAGGGAACGGGCTTGCAGGCAAAGCAGACGATATTCTCGATATTGAGCTCGCGCGCCGAACGCTCGACCTGGTTGCGGTGCCAGTTGTTCGAGACGAGATAGAGCGCAAACCCCTTAGCGTGAGCCTCAGAGATCCAAGAAACGACCGAATCGGGCGCGGTCTTGCGGTCGCGCGGCACGAGCGTGTTGTCGCGGTCGAGCATGATGGCCCGCTTGCCCGCGGCCCAGAGCTCGTCTAAGTCGATGTCCTCCACGCGGGAGAGATAGCGCTTGGGGCTCAGGATGCTCATGAGACGGACTCCGTGTATTCCTTGGCGAGCTTCTCGAATTCCTCGTAGCTCGAGGTGAACTTGTGCGTGCCGTCGCCCGCCGAGGAGGCGACGTAGTAGAGATAGTCGGTGCTCGCCGGGGAGAGCGCGGCCTTGATGGACGAGATGCTCGGGCTGCAGATGGGGCCGGGCGTGAGCCCCTTGTTCTTGTAGACGTTGTAGGGGCTGTCTATCTCGAGGTCGCTATAGGTGACCGCCGAGCTGCCGCCGCCGCGTGCGTAGACGATCGCGGCGTCGATCTGCAGGAACATGTCCTTGTTGAGGCGGTTGTAGATCACGCTCGCGACCGTGGGGCGCTCGTCGTCGACGGCCGTCTCGCGCTCGATGAGCGAGGCGAGCGAGACGATCTGCTGCGAGCTGAGCCCGTTGGCGCCCCCGGAGAGTTTGGTCCCCTTGGTCTCGGCCTGGAACTGGTCGAGCATCTTGCGGATGACCGTGTCGGCCGAGAGCGAATCGCTCGTGAAGGTGTACTTCTTGGGGTACAGGTAGCCTTCGAGCGAGTCGTTGTACGCGCCCGAAAGGAAGCTGTAGTCGCTCGCGTAGTTGGAGGCCTTGGCCTGCGCCTTGAAGTCGCTGGCCGAGATACCGAGCGAGCTCTCCACGAGAGAGGCCACCTGGTCGACGGTGTAGCCCTCGGGGATGGTGAGCGTGGTGCCCGAGGCGTTGGGCCCCTGCATGAGCTGCTGCACGACCTCCTTGGCATCCATAAGCGTGGTGAACTCGTACTCGCCGGGCTTGAGGGCGGTGTCTGCGCCGAGCGACTTGACGGCGGCGTAGTAGTCTTTGGGATCCTCGATCACGTGCTTTTTGGAGAGCTCGGCGGCGATGGTGTCGCCCGAGGCGCCCTCGGGGATAGTCACGCGGACGGTCTTGCCGGCCTCGACCGTGGAGGTCGGGTTGAGGAAGCCGTTGACGGCAGGAACCACGACGAACGCGCCGACGCACACGACGGCAAGAAGGAGCACCGCCGCGAGGACGACCGGAACGAGCGACCTGCGCTTGGGCTGCTGGGGCCGGTTACGCCGCGCGCTGTGAGCAGAGGCCACGGGGCGGGCACCACGGTGGCTTGCGGTGCCCTGAGCGCGCGTGGGACGAGAAGCTCGGGAGCTCGCGGAAGCGCCGCTGCGCGACGTGCTGCCGACTCCCGGTCTGACGATGCCGCCCATGGAAGCCCCACGCGCACGCTGCTGAGAAACGTTGCGAGCTCCCTGCTGTTGCTGCGGATGGGCAAGGCGTTGGCTCACATGCTGCTGAGTAGGACGCGCGGTCGGCTGCGCAGGCACGGCGGTGCGCGAAACTGCCGCAGCATTGCCGGCACCACGAACGGGCGCAGCATGGTTGCCTGCAGCTGTCGGGCGGGCGGCTGCTGCGTTCTGAGGGTTCGCGGTACCGCGAGCGGCGGAGGGTCCGACGGGGCGAGCCTGGGCCGCATGAGCGGAAGCTGCGGTCCCCTGCGGCCGTGCCTGAGGCTGAGCGTTCCTGAATCGCGCGCCCTGGGCGCTCGACTGCTGGGGGACCGAACCGGGAGCCGCAGCGCGGCGCCCGTTCAGGTTATCGTTCGCCATGTGCGACCTCCTCGTTTCTCCTATCCAACCAGCTCTGCAAGAACAGGCTCGCGGCGATCATGTCGACCTTGCCACGCATCTGCTTCTCGTTCAGCCCCTGCTCGCGCAAGATGCGCTTTGCCTCGGCAGACGAGAGGCGCTCGTCCTCAAAGTACAGGGGAAGATCGAGCTTCTCGGCGATCTGTTGGGCGATCTGCTCGACGCGCTCAGCCTGGGGCCCGCGCTCCCCCGCCATGGTCATGGGACGTCCCGACACCAAAACATCGGGCTCATAGTCCTCGAGCACATAGCGGAAGGTCTTCGCCATGCCCGTGACCTCAGGTGCCGGAAGCACCTTCACGGGCGAGGCGATGCGCCCCGTGGAGTCCGAGACCGCGATTCCCACGCGGGTCTCGCCGATGTCGAGTGCAAGCGCAACCACAGATGACCTTAAGCGCCGAGCTCGGTCTTGGCGGCCTCGAGCGCGGCAGCCACGCCCTCGGCGTTCTTGCCACCGGCCTGGGCCATGTTGGGGCG
>CAVDTO010000014.1:0-232 GCA_963611895.1 bacterium | reverse complement strand
CCACCGCGGCCATCAACGCAGGCGGCAATGGACTTGATGAGGTTGCCGGCGTGGAACCCGGCGGCAACGGCAGCGTCGCCCGCAGCGGCGAGAAGCGCAGGCGTGCCCTTCTCGGTCACGGTCGCGAGCACGCAGGCGCCCTCGGCACCGAGCTTGGTGTGGATCGTGTCCCACACATTGCGAAGGTCTGCGGCCTCAAGACCCTTGAGCTCGGCCACGACCAGCTTGTAGC
>CAVDTO010000013.1:0-17735 GCA_963611895.1 bacterium | reverse complement strand
GCGCCGACATGCTCGACCAGATGGCCCAGTACGACGACAACGACATGATCCGCACGGCGCGCGTGGTCTGCCGCTGGCATCACGAGCGCTGGGACGGCGGCGGCTACCCCGACGGCCTTGCCGGCGACAAGATCCCCATCGAGGCGCAGGTCGTGAGCCTGGCCGACGTGTACGACGCCCTCACGAGCGAGCGTGTGTACAAGAAGGCCTATCCGCACGACGAGGCCATCCGCATGATCGTCGACGGCGAGTGCGGCGCGTTCAACCCGCTTTTGATCGACTGCCTGCTCGACATAAAGGATCGGATCCAGGACGCCCTGGCCGCTGGAACTAACCCCCCCCCCTCTTCTCAGAATGGCATAGAAGATTTGAGGTTCTGAGCTGAGGTTTGTTGCTTGCCGGGCGGGTAGCAAGCGGGTATTGAACGGGCGGCAAACGAGCATTGGCACGCGCCTGTTGGGCGCGAGTTATAGGAAAGGTATTGAGATGAGCACTTTGCGCGAGGCATACGAGAGCGTTGGGGCCGACTACGACGACGTGTTCCACCGCCTGATGGATAGCGACGACATGGTGGCCCGCTTTGCAGGGAAGTTCCTCGACGACCCGAGCTACGGCGCGCTGAACGACGCGCTCGCCGCGGGCGACGCCGACACCGCCTTCCGCGCGGCGCACACCCTCAAGGGCGTGGCGCAGAACCTCGGGTTCTCCAACGTGTACGAGCCCGCCTCGGAGCTCACCGAGCTCTTGCGCGCAGGCACGCTCGAGGGCGCCGAGGAGCTTGCCGCCCCGGTGCGCGAGCAGTACGAGGCCACGGTCGCCGCGCTCAAGGCGGCACTCGGGTAGGACCGCCGGATTTTACGGGCTGACGCGGATGGACGCGGACGGGCCCGGCGGAGTGCGCGGTTGCACTCGCCGGGCCCGTTTTTTTGCTGAGCGGGTTTTGTGCTCGGGTGGACTCTGCACCGTCCCATCGCACTGTAGGTCTCGGTTTAGGCAGGTGCGCTCGGGCCGGCTCTCTACGCCATCCGGCTCCGCTTGGGTCGGCTGCCCCCGAGGCGACCTGAGCGCCCTTGCAAACGGGCTCCGGCATCTTCTGGCCACCGGGCGCGTTGGACCCCCGCGGCGCGACGGGTGCGCTAAACTGGTCTCATATTTGTGAACCGATGCGGCGGGCCCCGTGCCGCAACAGGCCAGTTGGGCGCAACCAGCAACCGTTGCCCGGCACGAAGAGAACCAGCGGAGGCCCTGCATGAAACAAGACGAAGCTCACCAGGCGCAGGCTCCGAGCGATGCCGACAAGGCCGAGCTGCTCGAGACCATCCTCGACGACTCCAACCAGCTGGTTCAGATGTCGTATCTGGACGACATGACGATGATCTACGTGAACGGCACCGCGCGGAGCTTCCGCGGGGGCGACGAGGACCATCGCGGCAGGCATTGCTACGAGTACATGATGGGCCTCGACGCGCAGTGCCCGTTCTGCCCGCTTCTCACGCGTGGAGACGAGAAGGTCGCGACCACCGAGGTTGATAACGGGAACCAGGTGTTCTCGGTCAAGACGGTCCTGGGCGAGTGGAGGGGTCGCGCGGCGTTCATCGAGTACGCGGCCGATGTCACGGCGGCGCGCCGTGCGCAGCAGGCCTTTGAGACGCAGGTGCAGACGCTTCTCGGTTCCATCCCCGAGGCGCAGGGCATCATGCACCTCGACCTCACGGCCGACCGCTGCATTACCGTCAACGGCGCGGCGACCAACAACCTCAAGAGCGTGCAGGCCGACGTTGCCGTGGACACCACGCTCGAACAGGTCTTCTCGTTCGTGCCCGACTGGGCCGAGCGCCGGGCGATCTCGGAGCAGTTCAACCGCGAGGCGCTGATCCGCGCCTACGAGAGCGGCACCGTCGAGCTCAGCCGCGAGGTGCAGTCGTACTTCGACGACGGCAGCATCCGCTGGGCCCGCGTGACGTCGCGCGTCATTCAGAACCCGTCGACCGGCCACCTGGAGTGCATCGTCTACGGCATGGACATCTCCGACGAGATGAGCACCCGCAAGGCCTATGAGCAGAACGCGAGCCGCCAGACGGCCCTGTTCAACGCCCTCGCGCGCGACTACCTCAACGTCTACCTCATCGACGCCGAGCACGACACCGTGCACATCCTCAAGCTCGATGGCTTCGTGACCTCGGGCCTCGTGGGCGACAGCAAGATCGACTACCCCTACGGCGCCACGTGCGAGCGCTACGTGAACGAGCGCGTGCACCCCGACGACCGAGACATGGTGCGCAACGCCATGCGCCTCGAGGTCATCGAGCGAGAGCTCGCCAAGAAGCCCGAGTTCGTGGGTGCCTACCGCATCGTCGACGACGCGGGCGAAACCCACTTCTACCAGTACAAGTACCTCGTTGCCGAGAACGACGAGGGAATCCTCGCCGGATTCCAGAACATCGACGCCACCATCGCGGCCGAGCGCGAGCAGCAGGAGCTGCTCAGGAACGCGCTCGTCGCGGCCGAGGAGGCCAATGTCGCCAAGTCGGCGTTCCTCTCGAACATGAGCCACGACATCCGCACCCCGCTGAACGCCATCATCGGGTTCAACGGTCTGGCCCAGCAACACCTCGACGACCGCGAGGCGCTCGAGCGCTACCTGAGCAAGATCTCGATCTCGAGCAGCCATTTGCTCGACCTCGTGAACGACGTGCTCGACATGAGCCGCATCGAGAGCGGCCAGGTGGGGCTCTCCGAGTCGGTCATCGACCTCGATGCGCTGCTCGAGAGCCTGCGCGCCATCGTCGCGGGCAGCGCCGAGGCGGCGGGCATCGAGTTCGTGTGCGATACCGCGGGCCTCAAGCACCAAACGGTCGTGGGCGACGAGCTCAAGATCAAGAAGATCCTGGTGAACCTCCTCGGCAACGCCGTCAAGTTCACCGAGCCCGGCGGCACCGTGTGGTTCACCGTGGAGGAGCGTCGGCTGCGCTCGTCGGAATACGCGCACTTCCTGTTCCGCGTGCGCGACACGGGCATCGGCATGAGCAAGGAGTTCCAGGCGCATGCGTTCGACGCCTTCGCGCGCGAGAAGGAGGTCGCCGACGGCTCGGCTGCAGGAACGGGCCTGGGGCTCTCGATCGTCAAGAGCCTGGTGAACATGATGGACGGCACCATCCGGCTCAAGAGCAAGCAGGGCGTGGGCTCGGAGTTCACGGTGTCGCTGCACCTCAAGACCGTGGATGAGGCCGAGAAGGAGTCCGAGCCCGAAGAGGACGCCCGCGAGGGGAACGGCGCGCTCGCCATGGCCCGCCTGAAGGGCCGGCGCGTTCTGCTCGTGGAGGACAACGAGCTCAACCGCGAGATCGCGTTCGAGGTGCTCAAGGGTGCCGGCTTTAAGGTCGACACCGCCGAGAACGGCCTCGAGGCCGTGCGTGCCGTGGCCGAGGCTGTGCCGGGCACCTACGACGTGGTGCTGATGGACATCCGCATGCCGGTCATGAACGGCTACGAGGCCACGCGCACGATCCGCGACCTGAGCGACCCCGTGCGGGCGCACGTGCCCATCATCGCCGTGACGGCCAACGCGTTCTCGAGCGATCGCGACGAGGCGCTCGCCGCCGGTATGGATGGGCACATCGCCAAGCCGATCGACCCCAAGCTGCTTACGGCCAAGATCGCGGATCTGATCGATTAGCGAGCAGGGCTTGGGCGCCCGGGTTGCGTGCGGCCCGTTCGCGGTGGCCTTGGCATCGAGAGGCGAGAGGCGAGGGGCGAGGGGCGAGGGGTTTGCCTTTGCTGCTGCTGAACGCTCCCGATGGCGGCGCGGCGCGCTTCGTGTCGGGGCCAAAGCTGGCCTGTTGAGTGCGGCGCATGTCGGCGCGGCGCCGGAGTGCGTGAGGGGTCCGGTCTTGGAGCGAGCCGCGTTTTCCGCTCCGCCGCGCTCAACACCTCGCCTGCTCTGCTCGACTTAGAAAATCTTATACAGAGAGACTTAGATTTGTGTATAGCCGGCCGCTGCGCGGGCAATAATACCTCTCGATAACGTGAACGCCGCCCCGTAGGGCGGCTGCTGCGCGCAGGCGCGGCAACTCAAGAGAGGTGATCGTATGAGGATCGATAAGCTGGCCATGACGGCGCGCGAAGCGCTGCAGACGGCCATGGGAATCGCCTCCGATGCGCAGGCGGGGAGCGTGGAGCCCATCCACCTGCTCTCGGCGCTGCTTGCGGCGTCGGAGCGCAACATCGGCGTGATCATCGAGCGCATCGGCGCCGAGCCGGCGCAGCTCGCCGCGAGCGTGCAGCAGGCGGTCGAGTCGGCGCCCAAGGTCTCGGGCGACGCCGGGCAGATCGGCTTCTCGAACGAGCTCGTGCGCGTGCTCAACGCGGCCGAGAAGAAGGCCTCCAAGATGGAGGACAGCTTTGTGACGACCGAACACCTGCTCATGGCAC
Source organism: bacterium (assembly GCA_963611895.1). Classification (GTDB taxonomy): domain Bacteria; phylum Actinomycetota; class Coriobacteriia; order Coriobacteriales; family Coriobacteriaceae; genus Collinsella. Next base: position 13,304 of record CAVDTO010000013.1, on the reverse strand, counting down.
TTGCCGAGAGCAAGGGCCAGGCTGCGCGCATCTTGAACGACGCGGGCGTGACCAAGGATCGCGTCGAAGAGGTCTACCAGGAGCTGCGCGGCGACGACCGCGTGACTTCCGCGGACGGCAAGCCGCAGTTCGAGGCGCTCGAGCAGTACGGCCGCAACATCTGCGACCTCGCGCGCGCCGGCAAGCTCGACCCGGTCATCGGCCGCACCGACGAGATCCGCCGCACCATCCAGGTGCTCTCGCGCCGCACCAAGAACAACCCCGTGCTCATCGGCGAGCCCGGCGTGGGCAAGACCGCCATCGTGGAGGGCATCGCCCAGCGCATCGTGGCGGGCGACGTGCCCTCGACCCTGCGCGACCGCGACCTCATCGAGCTCGACATGAGCGCCCTCGTGGCCGGCGCCAAGTACCGCGGCGAGTTCGAGGACCGCCTCAAGGCCGTGCTCAAGGAGGTCGAGAAGTCCGACGGCAAGGTGATCCTGTTCATCGACGAGCTCCACACCATCGTGGGAGCCGGCGCGGGCGAGGGCTCCATGGACGCGGGCAACATCCTCAAGCCGGCCCTGGCGCGCGGCGAGCTGCACGCCATCGGCGCCACCACGCTCGACGAGTACCGCAAGTACATCGAGAAGGACGCGGCGCTCGCGCGTCGTTTCCAGACGGTGCTCGTGAGCGAGCCGACCGTGGAGGACACGGTCTCGATCCTGCGCGGCCTCAAGGAGAAGTACGAGATCTTCCACGGCGTGCATATCACCGACGGCGCGCTCGTGGCGGCCGCCGACCTCTCGGACCGCTACATCTCGGACCGCTTCCTGCCCGATAAGGCCATCGATCTGGTGGACGAGGCGGCGAGCCGCCTGCGCATGGAGCTCGACAGCATGCCCGTGGAGATCGACGCCACCACGCGCCAGCTCACGCAGCTGCAGATCGAGGAGCAGGCGCTCATGAAGGAGACCGACGACGCCTCCAAGGAGCGCCTGGAGGCCCTGCGCCAAGAGATCGCCGAGGTCCAGGAAAAGCTCAACGTGCAGAAGGCCGGCTGGCTCAACCAGAAGAACGCCATCGACCACGTGCAGGAGCTCAAGGGCAGGCTCGACGACGCCAAGAGCGAGGAGGAGCGCGCCACGCGCAACGGCGACCTCGCCCGCGCCTCCGAGCTGCGCTACAGCGTGATCCCGGGCCTCATGCAGCAGATCCAAGACGCCGAGGCCACGCTCTCGGAGCAGAAGGAGGGGGAGAACGCCCTCAACGAGCAGGTGACCTCCGACGAGATCGCCGAGGTCGTGAGCGCGTGGACCGGCGTGCCCGTGTCGAAGATGATGCAGGGCGAGCTCGCCAAGCTCAAGGGCCTGGAGGCCGAGCTGCACAAGCGCGTGATCGGCCAGGACAAGGCCGTGAGCGCCGTTGCCGCGGCCGTGCGCCGCAGCCGCGCCGGGCTCTCCGACCCCGAGAAGCCGCTCGGCAGCTTCTTCTTCCTCGGACCCACCGGCGTGGGCAAGACCGAGCTCGCCAAGGCTCTCGCCGAGTGCCTGTTCGACGACGAGCGCGCGCTCGTGCGCATCGACATGTCGGAGTACATGGAGAAGTTCAGCGTGCAGCGCCTCATCGGCGCGCCCCCGGGATACGTGGGCTACGAGGAGGGCGGCCAGCTCACCGAGGCCGTTCGCAGGCGCCCGTACAGCGTGATCCTGCTCGACGAGATGGAGAAGGCGCATCCCGACGTCTTCAACGTGCTGCTGCAGGTGCTCGACGACGGCCGCCTCACCGACGGCCAGGGCCGCCAGGTGTCGTTCAAGAACACGATCATCATCATGACGAGCAACGTGGGCTCCTCGGCCATCGCCGAGCTCGCCGGCAAGGACGACGAGGAGATGCGCCGGCAAGTCGACGACGCGATGTCCAAGACCTTTAGGCCCGAGTTCCTCAACCGTATCGACGACATCGTGGTCTTCCACCCGCTCGGCATGGCCCAGATCGAGAAGATCGTGGACCTGCAGCTCGCGAGCGTGCGCGAGCGCCTGGCGCAGGAGCGCATGACGCTCGAGATCTCGCCCGCGGCCAAGCAGATGCTCGCGGTCGGCGGCCTCGACCCGGTCTACGGCGCGCGCCCGCTCAAGCGCCTGGTGCAGCGCGAGGTGGTCGACGCCATCGCCGGCGCGATCATCGACGGCGCGGTGCGCGAGGGCGATCAGGTGATGGTCGACGTCGACGCCGAGAACAACCTGGTGGTCACGAGCGGCGGCGAGGCGGCCGCAAGCTACGAGGTCCCCGAGGAGTAGGGGAGCCGAAGGGCGGCACGGTGCCGGGGAAGGCACTCGGCATCTGATGGGTTGGTGTCGAGGCTGAACAGCTGTTGGAGGAGCGCGAGCTCGGCCCTCGACAGTACCCGGGTGCTGAGCCTGCCGTGCACGGGCGTTGCCGTTACAGCTCAAACGTAAGGGCGGCGGATCAGCTGGGTCCGCCGCCCTTTTTGCGTCTTATGCGTCTTATCGAGGTTATGCATCTTATTGAGTAGGAGAATTCGACTAGCGAGATGGCCGATGCGCCGGCGACGAACGTATATAAGATCGAGGCGTTTTGGCGCGTGGCAGAGAAACTTGCTCCGCTGCGACACATCGATTCGCCTCGCTACTCACACAGGACCGCGTTGCCTTCTCGCGTTGAACATCGGCCCTTTCTGGCCTGCCGCTGCCGTATCATGGGGGCCGTATGTGAGCATTGAGGGAGGCCAGTATGCCGTTTGATTTTTCGACCGTGTACGACCGCGCCGGCAAGGACGCCCTGGCGGTCGATGTTGTGAAGAGCAAGCCCGAGTGGGCGCCCAAGGACGGGTTCGACCTGATCCCCATGTGGGTGGCCGACATGAACTTTGCCACGGCGCCCTCGGTCACGCGGGCCCTGCAGGAGCGCATCGAGCACCCGCTCTATGGCTACTTTGACCCGAGCGACGAGTACTTTGGCGCCATCATCGGCTGGCATAAAGAGCGCAACGGCGTGAGCGGCCTTGAGCCCAAGCACATCGGCTACGAGAACGGCGTGCTGGGCGGCCTCGTGAGCGCGCTTGCGGCCGTGTGCGCGCACGGCGACCGCGTGCTCGTGAACGCGCCGACCTACATCGGGTTCACCCACGCCATCGAGGACGCCGGCTACCAGATCGTGCTGAGCGAGCTCGTGCCCGACGAGCACGACGTGCTGCGACTTGACCTCGCCGACATGGAGGAGAAGATACGCGCGAACGACATCCGCGCGCTCGTGTTCTGCTCGCCGCACAACCCCGCCGGCCGCGTGTGGGAGCGCGCCGAGATCGAGGCACTCGCCGAGATGGCCGAGCGCACGGGGGTCACGATCATCTCGGACGAGATCTGGAGCGACCTGACGCTCGCCGGCCGCAAGCACACGCCGACCCAGAGCGTCTCGCCCTGGGCGCGCGAGCACACGATCGCGCTCTATGCGCCCTCCAAGACCTTCAACCTGGCCGGCCTCGTGGGCAGCTACCACGTGGTCTACAACGACTCGCTCCGCCGCCGCATGACCGCCGAGAGCGAGCGCAGCCACTACAACGGCATGAACACGCTCTCCACGCGTGCGCTCATCGGCGCCTACAGCAGCGAGGGCGCCGCGTGGGTCGACGAGCTGCGCGAGGTGCTCACCGAGAACGTACGCCGCGCGTGCGAGACGCTCGGCGGCATCGAGGGCGTGCACGTGCGTGAGCCCGAGGGCACCTACATGCTCTTCTTGGATTGCACCGGCTATTGCGAGGCGCGCGGCATCGAGCTCGATGAGCTGCTGCAGCGCGGCTTTGACGTGGGCGTTCTCTGGCAGGATGGCCGCCCGTTCCACGGGAGCTGCCACATCCGCCTCAACGTGGCGCTGCCGACCGCCCGCGTGCAAGAGGCCCTCGCACGTCTCGTGGAGCACGTGTTCATCTAGGGCGAGGGTCTGACGTCGAGCTCGCGTTCTACAGGGCGCCCGCCTGCGGCGAGTTGGCGGGGCGCTCACGAGGCGCCCTTCAACGTTGCGGTGCGTACGAGTGACGGTCTGTTGAGCGCGGTTCGCACACTTGGGTGCGGGTGCTTTCGGTCTTTGGTTCGCCAGCGACTCGTTGCCCTGAATCCAACATGAGAGACGTTCAAACGCTACGAAAAAGGAACGCTCCCGCCGGGATTGGCGGGAGCGTTCCTTGCGTTTGCGCTTTTGCTTGGGCGCGTCGACGCGTGCGTTTAAGCGCGCGGCCGTTGAAGTTCTTGACTAGAAGTCGAGCTCCTTCTTGACCTTGCTGCTGAGTACGGCGGCAACGAGCGAGACCACTGCGGCGATGCCGGCAACGACGGGAACGCCGGCATTGACGATCGAGACGGCGCAGGTTGCCGCGCTGGCGAGGAGCGTCACGACGGCAACGGGGAGATGGCTCCCGAGCGAGCGCGGACGGTTGGCGCCGCGGATGCCCAAAACGCAGTCGGCAAGGCTCAGCACGCCGACGGCCACGTAGAGAATCGATTCGGCGAACCAGGGCACGGCGGTCGCGTTGGAGTTGGAGTCGGAGCCGCCCTGCATGGTCATGAAGGCCATAACGAGCGCGGCGATGGTGAGGGCGAACTGCACGAAGCTGCAGATCTTGAGTGCTTTGCGGTTGCTGGACATGGGATCTCCCTGTTGCCGGTTGAGTTTTTGGACGCGTTCATTATCGCGCACCCGCGCGCCCGTGCTCCCCAAAAGGGTGAGCGCGAGGGCCGGATGCGCGCATGCTAGGATGAGTCGGACCACCTAAGGAGGCCCCGATGGCACAAGACGAGAAGATCGCCGCCGCCAAGCGCGCGAACGAGCGCGGCAAGGTCGAGCCCAGCGACCCGTTCATCCGCGCGGAGAACGAGGACGACGACGGTTACGACCCCTACAGCGACCGCATGCCCGAGCGCGAGCCACTCTTCGAGGCCGACCCCTGGGGCTAAGAGACTGAGCTGCCATCTGGGTGCTTTGGAGTGCGCAAACTGCTTTGGGCCTTTAGTTGGGTGCATGTGGCCGGCGCAAATGGGGGAGGCTTCGTAGGCCGCAGGCGTCAGCAGTGCTCGCAGACTCCGAATATCTCCAGCACGAAGGGCCGGCCGCTGACTGGCTGCGCGAAAGCTATTTTCGATAATGTGTGGCATTTCGGCGTCTGCCAAAGTAGACGCCGATTTCTTGCGGCAAAACCGCAGGTCAGCGAAAGCTGAATCGGGGGTCTATCGGGCGAATCGAGAAAATGCCACACATTATCGAAAACAGCTCGCGAGTGACGAAGGAATAAGGGCACCTTGGCGCGCATAGGGTCTGTCGATCGGTCCATGACGGCCGACTTATGTGGAGCTGCGCAAGATGCGGAGAGGAATATCGTTACTCCAAATAAAGGACCCCGAGAACGCGTTCGTTCTCGGGGTCCTCGCTGTTCAGCATGCGCTTTGCGTGCGAGCCGTGCCGCACGCAAGCTAGGCGTTCAAGCTCAAACCCTTAGGCCTGGTGGGCGTAGTCCACGGCGCCGCGGCGGGCGGTAGCCTCGTCCCAGTCCTTGGTGCCCTCAAAGACGTCCTGCTTGTAGGGGTTGCGGCCGAGCTTCTTGGCACGGTAGACGATGTAGCCGATGGCCAGCACGTTGGCGATGAGCGCGAGGATCGACACCACGAGCGCGGCGTTGGGGTTGAGGTTGGAGTGCGTCACGAAGACGGACTCCTCCTGGAAGTAGGGGAACACCTGCGCGAACATGCACCAGATGGCGAGCGTGAAGGCGCGGTTCTGGATCCAGCCGCCCTTGTTCCAGAAGAAGTTCGCCACGGTCGGGGCCAGCAGCAGCGCAAAGCCGCAGTACCAGGAGTGCGTGGGCAGGCAGTTGTAGGTGTAGCAGAAGTTCCAGATGTCGTAGGCCACGATGTAGACCCAGGTCATGTCGGGCCAGAGCATGTCGGACTTGTCGTCGGAGGCGTAGACGCTCCACCAGCCGGTCATGCAGAAGATGTTGATGATGCCGGCGATGCCGTTGAACACGTTGTTCCAGCCGGCGAGCTGCGTGGCGCCCTCGGAGGTGACCCAGGTGGTCTCGCCCAGGGCGAAGAAGTGGTAAGCGCTCTCGAAGTCGGAGCACACGGCGATCATGATGTTGATAGCCACGATCAGGAACGGGTAGGCGCGGAACCACTTGGCCTTGCCGATCTTGCCCCACTGGTACTTGATGGCGATGAAGCCCCAGCAGCCGGCGAGCGCCGCGTAGACCTTGGCGTAGTGGAACCAGCTGTTCTGGTAGATGTGCGTGGGGTTGGTGAGCGCCCACTCAGCGCCGCTCGAGACGCCGAGCGCAATGGCGGCGCAGTAGATGGTCATCGCCAGCGGGCAGATGCCGAAGATGATGGCCGCGCCGATCTTGGTGCGGCGGCCGATCTCGTTGGCCACGATGAGCCCCACGAAGACCATGACCCAGCCGAGCCAGTGCATGGCGGTGTTGGAACTCCAAACGTCGAATAGCATGCGTTTCTCCTTTCGCTATGCCCGCTCCCTTTTCCTCTGCGGGCGAAGTTGCACATAAAAGCCGCAACCGTGCGCCTAGGCGCCGCCGCGGCTCTTGAGGGTGTAGGTGTCGATATGGAGCGTGGAGGCGATGATGTCCTTCACGGTCTCATCGCTCACGTCGGGATGCGTGCGGATGTACATGAGGAGCCCCATGACGAGCGTGTAGAACGTCTCGTGCACGTGCTCGATCGGCATCTCGTGCAGCCGCTCGAAGTCGGCAACGGTGGTTGCGCAGAGATAGTTGGTCACGCGCTCGACGGCGTTGTGCAAAAAGCCGCCGTAAAGCGCGCCCGACCCGGAGGTGAGGGCGCCGGGCAGCTCATGGTTGTCGGCCACGAGGCGCTTGAAGAGCGGTGCCACGCTGTTGAGCGCGCCCTCCACGTCGCCGACCACGCGGCTCTCGTTCCAGCGCTCGAGCTCTCGGACGATTCCGTCGATGGCCTCGCTCATGACGGCCTCCACGGCCGCCTCCTTATCGGGAAAATAGTGGTAGAAGAGCGAGCGCGTGCAGCCGGCGCGCTTGGTGATGGCCGAGACCGAGAGGCGCGAGACGCCCTCCTCGGCGCAGGTGAGGCGCACGGCCTCGAGGATCTCCTCGCGTCGGCGCGTGCCCGCGGTGTCCGCTGCAGCCATCTGCTCCTCCCCTCTATTCCACATCTGACCGATTACAGTCTTGAATAGTGTTGACACATCGTCAATACTGTTTTTGACAAAGCGTCAACATTTTTTCGCCTGCGGTATTCGCCTTACCGGGGGCGTAGAGCCGTGTCTAGGGAGGCCCGCGCGCCGCGTAGGGCTTGGGAGAGGAGACCCCATGATCGACGAGAAGCTGCTCCAGAGCGGCCTAGCCAGCGAGACCGCGCCGCAGGGCGCCACGGCCCCCGAGGGCGGACCCGGCTACTCCGTGGTTCCGCCCATAAGCCAGAACCCGAGCGAGAAGATTCTGGCGCTCGCCAACATGATCACCGACCGCATCGGCCACAAGGTCACCGCCGAGGACCCGGAGTACTACGGCCTCGCGAGCTTCGTCACCGACGAGATGGCCGAGATCGCCCTCAAGATGAAGGTCCGCAAGCCCAAGACGCTCCCGCAGATCGCCAAGCTCACGGGCAAGGACCCGGAGCACCTCTCCGAGGTGCTCGCGCAGATGGCCTATATCGGCCTCGTCGAGTTCAACTGGGAGAACCCCCAGCACGAGAAGCAGTTCGTGCTCCCGCCCTTCGTGCCGGGCTCGGCCGAGTTCTTCAACATGCGCGCCTCGCAGATCGAGGAGAAGCCCGAGGTCGCGCGCATGTTCGAGCGCATGACGCAGCTCCCGCTCGAGAAGATCACCCCCATGGTGCCGCTCGGCGGCGCGGGCATCGGCATGCACGTGATCCCGGTGGAGAAGGCGATCGACGCCGAGCAGCGCTCCGTGAGCGTCGAGCACATCAGCCACTGGCTCGACAAATACGACGGCAAGTACGCGGCCTCTCCCTGCTCGTGCCGCATGAGCCGCGCGGCGCTCGGCGAGGGTTGCGGCGACGACGTCGAGGACTGGTGCATCGGCGTGGGCGACATGGCCGACTACCTGGTGGAGACCGAGCGCGGCCACTACGTGACGCGCGACGAGGTGCTCCAGATCCTGCAGCGCGCCGAGGACAACGGCTTCGTGCACCAGATCACCAACATCGACGGCGAGAACAAGATCTTCGCCATCTGCAACTGCAACGTGAACATCTGCAACGCCCTGCGCACCTCGCAGCTGTTCAACACCCCCAACATGAGCCGCTCGGCCTACATCGCCAAGACCGAGGCCGACAAGTGCGTGGCCTGCGGCCGCTGCGTGGAGGTCTGCCCGGCGGGCGCGGTCAAGCTCGGGCAGAAGCTCTGCTCCAAGAGCACGGGCAAGGTGCCGAGCTACCCGCAGCGCGAGCTGCCCGATGCCGTGGCGTGGGGCCCCGAGAAGTGGAGCCCCAACTATCGCGACGACAACCGCGTGGAGAGCTACGACGCGGGCACCGCGCCCTGCAAGACGGCCTGCCCGGCGCACATCGCGGTGCAGGGCTACCTCAAGCTCGCCGCCCAGGGCCGCTACCAGGAGGCGCTCGCGCTCATCAAGCGCGAGAACCCGCTGCCGGCCGTGTGCGGGCGCATCTGCAACCGCCGCTGCGAGGACGCCTGCACGCGCGGCCGCGTTGATGCGGCCATCGCCATCGACGAGGTCAAGAAGTTCATTGCCCAGCAGGACCTCGACTCCGCCACGCGCTACGTGCCGCCCGTGGTGGCCCCGAGCAACCGCGGCGGCTTTAGCCAGAAGATCGCCATCATCGGCGCCGGCCCGGCCGGCCTCTCGTGCGCGTTCTACCTGGCCGAGAAGGGCTATAAACCCGTGGTGTTCGAGAAGAACACCCGCCCGGGCGGCATGCTCACTTACGGCATCCCGTCCTATAAGCTCGAGAAGGACATCATCGACGCCGAGGTCGAGGTCATCCGCGAGATGGGCGCCGAGTTCCGTTACGGCGTGGAGGTCGGCCGCGACGTGACGCTCGACGAGCTGCGCGAGCAGGGCTTTGCCGCGTTCTACGTGGCGATCGGCTGCCAGGGCGGCCGCCTTGCAGAGATCCCGGGCGAGGACGCGGCCGACGTCTGCACGGCCGTGGACTTCTTGCGCGAGGTCGCCGAGGGCAAGCACTCCGAGCTGCACGGGCGCACCATCGTCGTGGGCGGCGGCAACGTTGCCATCGACGTGGCGCGCGATGCGGCGCGCCTGGGCTCCGAGCACGTTGAGATGTTCTGCCTGGAGTCCGAGAGCGAGATGCCCGCGAGCGTGGAGGAGCGCGAGGAAGCCTGCGAGGACGGTGTGCACATCAGCTGCGGCTGGGGTCCGCAGGAGGTCCACGTGGACGAGCAGGGCAAGGTGCGCAGCATCACGTTCAAGCGCTGCACCCGCGTGTTCGATGACGAGGGCCGCTTTGCCCCGGCCTACGACGAGAACGAGACCCGCACGGTCGATGCCGACCGCGTGGTGATGTCCATCGGGCAGAGCATCGTGTGGGGCGAGCTGCTTGCCGGCTCCAAGGTGGAGCTCGGGCGCGGGAACGTCGCGGTGGCCGACCCCAAGACCTACCAGACCGCCGAGCCCGACATCTTCGTGGGCGGCGACGTCTACACCGGTCCCAAGTTCGCCATCGACGCGATTGCCGCGGGTCACGAGGCCGCGGTCTCGATCCACCGCTTCGTGCAGCCCAACGCGAGCCTCACCATCGGCCGCAACCCGCGCCGCTACGTTGAGCTCAACAAGGACGACCTCGAGCTCTCGAGCTACGATACCGCGGCGCGCCAGGTGCCCGCGCACGACCGCGAGCGCGCCAAGGCCGCGCCCTTCAGCGAGTACGTGGAGACCTTCACCGAGGAGCAGGTCCGCGCCGAGACCGCCCGCTGCCTGGGCTGCGGCGCCTCGGTTGTGGATCCGAACAAGTGCATCGGCTGCGGTCTGTGCACCACCAAGTGCGCGTTCGACGCTATCCACCTGCACCGCGAGCTGCCGGCGGCGAGCAACATGGTTGCCACCGAGGACAAGCTCAAGAAGATCGGGCCCTACGCGCTCAAGCGCGCCATCAAGATCAAGTTCGGCAAGAAGAAGTAGGCTTGGCACGCGGCCGGCTCGACCGTGCTTAGCTGCGGCCTCTGGCTTTGCGCGGCTTCGCGGGGCCACGGACCTCATCTGAGCAACGCTGAAAGGAAACCGATGCACGAGCTCGGAATCGTTTACCACATCATCCGCGACGTGGAAGACGTCGCGCGCGCGAACGGCGTGGCGCGCGTCTCGGGCGTCACGCTGCAGCTGGGCGAGGTCTCGGGCGTGGTGCCCGAGCTTTTGAGCGACGCGTGGCGCTGGGCGGCCGACCGCACGGACGTGTGCACGGGGGCCGAGCTCGCGATCGAGACGCTCCCGGCGCGTACGCGCTGCAGCGCTTGCGGCGAGGTCTACGCCACGGTGGAGCACGGGCGCGTGTGCCCCGCGTGTCAGAGCGAGGACACGGTGCTCATGTGCGGGCAAGAGATCGCGATCAAGGAGATCGCCGTGCCCGACGATACGCCGGACGCGGACGGTGCGGGCGAGGACGGGTCTTCAGGTTCTTCTGCGAGGGCGACCGATGAGTCGCAGCCTGCGCCTGAGCGTCAGGTCGATTCGTCTTCGACTGGTGATCCGGGAGAGTGCACGGCTGCATGCGCCGGACGCGACGCCGTGGCCGAGGCACACCCGCTCTCCATCGACGACTAGCCCGGCCTCTGGATGATTCCCAAAGTCAGCTGAGCACGTTGAGGCTGTAACTGACTTCCGGATTTAGCCGCGTATGTTCGGCTGGGTCCGGGAACTGTTCGGATGAAGTTGGGAATCAAGGGTAGCCCGGCCGCCGCGAGCGCGCCGTATGGCGTTCGCGTTCGTTTGCGGTCTATCTGTTAGAATAGGCTCCGCGCCTCAGTAGCTCAGGGGATAGAGCACCGCTCTCCTAAAGCGGGTGTCGTACGTTCGAATCGTATCTGGGGCACCAACGACCAGCCAAAGCGACCTCTTCGGGGGTCGCTTTTTTCATGCGTGGAGGCGGTCGTGGGCTCATCTGGCGCTGGCTGCATGGGCTCTGCCGCGCTCTTGGCAATTGCATGCCCGACGGTGGCGGTTCTAGCTGCGCGGCATGGGTATGGCGCTCTCCAGATCGGCAGCTAGCAACCATGCGATCGCTCAGCTGCGTATTGCAATTCGCGTACTTTTGGCAAGGCGGCAAAGCCCCCGTCCAACTGGGTCGAGCCGTTACCCCTCAACTCCAGAACCAAGCCCCGCCGCCCCACCCTCACCAACCAAAAAGCCCGCCTGCGGTGTTGCGCAGGCGGGCTTGCGAGAGAAGCGCCGCTTGGGTTTTAAGCGCCGCGGCAGGCGCTGGGTACCTCGGCAGGGGAGCGGCTCGGGCCGGTTTGCCCTGCCGCTCCGCCGAAGCCTACTGGGTCGTGGTGCCCGTGGTGGTGGAGCTGCTCGTGTTGGAGCTGGTCGAGCTCGAGGAACTGCTGCTCGAGGAGCTCTCGGCCACGCGGACGGTGAGCGAGATGGCCGTGCCGGCCTTCTGCGTGCCGCTCGGCGAGATGCCGGTGACGACGGCTGTGGCGTAGGAGCTCTCGCTCACGGCGTTGCCGTTGGCGTCAACGACCTGGCCGCGCTTGAAGCCCTGGGCTTCGAGCGTCGAGAACGCCTTGGTCACGGTCATGCCCTGGACGCTTGGCACGGTGGAGCTCTGCGTCTTGGGGCCGGTGCAGATGGTGATGGTCACGGTCGAGCCGCTCGTGGCCTTGCCGGTCACGTCCTGGCTGATGACGTAGCCCTCGCTCACGTCGTCGCTCGTGTCCTCGGCGTAGGCGACCTTGAAGCCCGCGTTGGTGAGCGCGTTGGTGGCGTCGGACTTGGACTGGCCGGTCACGCCCGGAACGGTCACGGTGTCGGGGCCCTTGGAGACCTTGTACTCGATCGTGGAGCCCTTCTCGACCTTGTTTCCGGCAGCAGTGCCCTGCTCAAAGACCTTGCCCGCGTCGGCGTCGTTGTTCTCCTCGGTGGCGTTGCCCTTGAGACCCACGGCGGAGAGTGCCTCCTCGGCTTCGGCCTTGGTCTTGCCCACGAGCGCGGGCACCTCGACCTTGTCGGCCGGCTTCTTGCCCTTGGAGATGACGATGTTCACCTTGGTGCCCTTGGGCTTCTCGGTGTTGGCGTCGGGGTTCTGCTCGCAGACCTCGCCCTCGTCGTAGTCGTCGTTGTAGGAGTTCGTGACGGTGCCCACCTCGAGTCCGGCGCTCTCGAGCGCGCTGATGGCGCTCTGCTGGTCCTTGCCGAGCACGTTCGGGACGGTCACGTTGTTGCCGCCGAAGGCGCCGAGGGCGAAGGCCGCAGCGATGCCGATCACGGCGATTGCGGCGATGATGGCGGCGACGATCTTGCCCTTGCCGCCCTTCTTCTTCTCGTCATCCTCGTAGGGGCTGCTCGAGCCGGCGACCGAGGTGCGCTTGGTGTTGCCGATCGCGTTGGCCGGGCGCACCATGGCGCGGGTCTGCTCGTTGGGGTTCTGCACCTCGGCGGCCCCGCCGATCACGCGCGTGGGCTCGGGCACGTCCACGGCGCGGCCCGAGATGTAGTTGTTGAGCACCTGGCGCAGCTCGTCGGCGCTCTGGAAGCGGTTGGCCGGGTCCTTCTCCATGCACTTGAGGATGATGCGCTCGAGGTTGGCGTCCACGCCCGGGTTCACCTGGCTGGGCGGCACGGCGTACTCGTTCACCTGCTTGAGAGCGACCGAGATGGCGTCGTCGCCGTCGAACGGCACGCGGCCGGTGGCGCACTCGTACATGACCACGCCGAGGCTGTAGATGTCGGAGGTGGGGCCGAGCTCCTGGCCGCGGGTCTGCTCGGGGCTCACGTAGTGGGCGGTGCCGAGCACGTTGTTGTCCTGCGTGAGGTGGCTGTTCTTGGCGCGCGCGATGCCGAAGTCCATCACCTTGATGTTGCCGTCGGGCAGCACCATGATGTTCTGCGGCTTGATGTCGCGGTGGATGATGTCGTGCTTGTGCGCGACCGAGAGCGCCTGGGCGATCTGGCTGCCGATCTGCGCGACCTTCTTGCAGTCGAGCGCGCCGTGCTTGCGGATGCCGCTCTTGAGGTCGGTGCCGCGCAGATACTCCATGATGATGTAGTACGTGTCGCCGTCCTTGCCCCAGTCGTAGACGCTCACGATATAGGGGCTCTGCAGCGC
>CAVDTO010000012.1:0-17800 GCA_963611895.1 bacterium | reverse complement strand
CGCAGCTTGTCCATGGCGGGAATGACCTCGTGAGCGTACTTGTCGGCCTGCTCCTGGCCCTCGAGGGTCTCGGCCTCCTGGTGCACGGCGTCGAGCGCCTTGATGGAGTCGTTGATCTCGGTGATGCCGTTGCAGAGCTTGTTGAGGGTGTTCTGCTCGCACTGCATGGCGGCCTCGGCACCGGCGGTGCGAATGGTCTCGAGACCCTTGGCGACCTTGGTGGCGTAGGCGGTGATGGCCGGACGATAGGTACGACGCGCCTCACGAATCATCGTGGTTGCCTCGATGTTCATGAGCTTGTTGTACTTCTCGAGCTTGCAGTCGTAGCGGCACTGGGTCTCGACACGGGAGAGGACGCCCATGGACTCAAAGAGGGCGAGGGCCTTCTCCTCGACGAACGCGGGGAGCGCGTCGGCCGTGGTCTTGTTGTTGAGCAGGCCGCGCTTCTCGGCCTCGACGGGCCACTCGTCGGAGTAGCCGTCGCCGGAGAAGAGGATGCGCTTGTGGTCGCAGAGAACCTTCTTGCAGTACTCGAGCGCGGCGTCCTGGAACTGGTCGGCAGGCGTGCCCTCGAGGGCGTCGGCAAAGGCCTTGAGCGACTTGGCGACGGCGGTGTCGAGCACGAGGTTGGGGTCAGAGACGTTCTGCTCGGAGCCGCAGGCGCGGAACTCGAACTTGTTGCCGGTGAAGGCGAACGGGCTGGTGCGGTTACGGTCGGTGTTGTCCTGCTGCAGCTTGGGCAGGGTGTCGGCGCCGAGGTCGAGCACGCCGTGCTTGGCGTGGACGGAGGCCTTGCCGTCGGCGATCTTCTCGACGACCTCGGTGAGCTGGTCGCCCAGGAAGATGGAAACGATCGCCGGAGGAGCCTCGTTGGCGCCCAGACGGTGGTCGTTGCCGCAGGAGGCGACGGAGGCGCGCAGCAGGCCCTGGTAGTCGTCGACGGCCTCGATGACGGCGGTCAGGAAGACGATGAACTGCAGGTTGTCGAGCGGGGTCTCGCCCGGATCGAGCAGGTTCTCGGACTCGGTGCCGATGGACCAGTTGTTGTGCTTGCCGGAGCCGTTGATGCCGTCGAAGGGCTTCTCGTGCAGGAGGCACACCAGGTCATGGCGCGAAGCGGTGAGCTTCATCTTCTCCATCATGACGAGGTTGTTGTCGATGGCCTCGTTGAGCTCGGCGTAGACCGGGGCGAGCTCGTGCTGGCAGGGAGCGACCTCGTTGTGCTTGGTCTTGGCGGGGATGCCGAGGGCCCACAGCTCGTCGTCGAGGTCCTTCATGTAGGCCGAGACGGTCGGGCGGATGGCGCCGAAGTAATGCTCCTCGAGCTCCTGGCCCTTGCAGGGGTTGGCGCCGAAGAGGGTGCGGCCGGTGATGACCAGGTCCTTGCGCTTGCGGTAGGCGTCCTTCTTGATGAGGAAGTACTCCTGCTCGTCGCCCACGGAGGGAACGACGCGCTTAGGGGTCTTGCCGAAGAGCTTGAGCACGCGCTTGGCCTCGCGGTCGAGCACGGTCATGGAGCGCAGAAGCGGGGTCTTCTTGTCGAGCGCCTCGCCCGTGTAGGAGCAGAAGGCGGTGGGGATGCAGAGGACCTCGTCCTTGATGAAGGCCGGGGAGGTCGGGTCCCAGGCGGTGTAGCCGCGGGCCTCGAAGGTGGCGCGCAGGCCGCCGTTGGGGAAGCTGGAGGCGTCCGGCTCGCCCTGGATGAGGTTCTTGCCCGTGAACTTGGTGAGGGCGGTGCCGTCGTGGTTGGGCTCGAGGAAGCTGTCGTGCTTCTCGGAGGTGATGCCCGAGAGCGGCTGGAACCAGTGCGCGTAGTGCGTGGCGCCCTTGGAGATCGCCCACTCCTTCATGGCGTGCGCGACGGCGTTAGCCACGTCCAGGTCCAGCGGCTTTCCGTCCTCGATGGTTGCGGCAAGGCGCTTGTAGATGTCCTTGGGAAGGCTTTCCTTCATGACTTCCTCGGAGAACACCATGGTCCCGAAGCGGTCGGTAAGATCGGCCATACGGAACTCCCTTCGTATCGGCACCGCGTGTTCACGGTGTGGTTGCCAACGATCGTGCTAGAGATTAGACATGTCGTGTTTCGGCTCGATTAACGGAATGTTGCAGGCTCGAAACTTAATTGGGATAGTAGCCGATTTATTGCATCAGAAGCCCTGCATCGCGCCTCTCCATGCATAAACGCGCCTTATTGCGAGGTTTTATGCATGCGGCTGTTTGCGCCAGGCGCGCGGCGTCATGCCGAACTCGCGCTTGAACAGGGAATGGAAGTGCCCCATGTTGGAATAGCCGACCTCGCGCGCCACGCTTTCCACCGAGGCGTCGGTCTCGCGCAGCAGCCGCGAGGCGAGGCCGAGACGCGCCTTCGTAATGGCCTCCATGGCCGTGCGGCCGGTGTGCCTGCGCATGTACTGCGAGAAGTAGTTGGGGCTGTAGCCGTACTCGGCGGCGAGGCCGGCCACCGTGGCCGTGGCCGGATCGAACTCGATGCGCTGGAGAATCTCGAGCGTCTGCACGTCGATGCCGTAGTAGGTGTAGACGTCGAGCCGCGAGAGCTCGCACAAGAACAGCAGCGTGCGCACCGTCATGGCAAGCGTCTGACGACGGTCCGCGCCCACGTAGTCGTTCATGATCGCGGCGACCAGCGTGCCGATGATGCCCGACGTCGTGTCGGGATAGAACAGGTAGCTCGTCGCGCCCTCGCCGCGCAGCAGGCTACCGGCGGGCGTGTCGGACTCGAGGAAGTCGCGGTAGTGGTCGGTCTCGAAGATCTCGGGGCGCAGGCATATGTTGACCACGAGCGCGTCGCGGTCGACGACGCGCAGGCTGTGGACGCTCTCGACGCCCATGATGCACACGTCGCCGTCGCGCATGAGCAGCTCCTTGTCGTGCACCGCGTTGATGACCGTGCCCGAGGCGACGTATATGACCTCGTAGTAATCGTGCCGGTGCACGGGGGTGTCGACGGGCATCTGGTGCGCCACGAGCGTGATGTCGTCGAGCACGGGCTTGCCGTCGGCCCCCAGCCGCTCAAAGAGCACGCGGGCGTTGTCCCCTTGCTCGATCATCCCCTCCCGCTCCTCGAAGGCGTCCATCTCCATGAGCAGGTCTGCCGATATCCGAGACGCCATCTCCGCGCTCCTCATCCGTATAAGAAAACCGTACGTTCTAAGTAGATTATGGCATTGTTGAACACCCTGTAGGAGCGGATACTGCAGATAAACCAAAGGTAGAGCGATATTCAACGGGGCACGAGGCCCTGACTTCGGTGCGCACATTTTTCGGAACAAGCCAAAATCTATGATGAAAGAGGATCGTACATGGTCTACGACTTGAAACTCACCGGGCAGGTCGACCCCATCGGCGTCGACTGCGCAGGCGACTTCTCTTGGCTCGTTAAAACCGCATCGGGCGCCGACCAGGCGAGCTACCGCATCCGCGTGGCGCACACCGCCGAGGACCTTCTTGCCGAGAAGGACCTCGTGTGGGACAGCGGCGAGGTTAAGAGCGGCGCGACCAACGGCATCGCCTTCGAGGGCGAGCTTGAGGCATTCGCGACCTACGCCTGGAACGTCGAGGTGACCTACGCCGACGGCGCGACCGAGAAAAGCGACGTGGCAACCTGGGAGTGCGGCCCGCTTTCCGCCTCCGACTGGGACGCGCAGTGGGCCTCTTCCCCCTTCGAGCGCCACGGCAAGTACTTCGTCACCGAGTTCATCGAGGAGGGCAACTTCGACGACACGGTGAACAAGGACGACCTGAACGCCCCGGTCCACTTCCGCGAGGAGTTCGGCGCTGCGGGCAACATCGTCCGCGCCCGCCTCTTTGCGACCGCCCACGGCGTCTACGACGTCGAGGTCAACGGCCTCTCCGCCTCCGACACGCTCCTCGCCCCGGGCTACACCACCTACGGCGAGCTGCTCTACTTCCAGACCTACGACGTGACCGACCTTTTGCACGAAGGCGAGAACGCCCTCGGCATCACCGCGGCCGACGGCTGGTACTCCGGCTACATCGGCGGCCCCGGCATCCCGTGCCAGTACGGCGAGGACCTCTCGGTGCTCTACATGCTCGTGGCCGACTACGCCGACGGCAGCTCCGCCGTCCTCGCCAACGGCCAGAACGTCGCCTGCTCCAAGGGCCAGATCCGCTACTCCGACCTCTACATCGGCGAGATGCAGGACCACACGGTCGAGCTCGGCGCCTGGAGCACCCCGGGCTTCGACGCCTCCTCCTGGACCGCCGCCGTGCCCGCCAGCTTCGGCTACGAGAACCTCGCCTCCTGGTGGTTTGAGCCGGTCCGCGTGACCGACGTCCTGCCGCTGCGCGAGCGCATCGAGACCCCCGCAGGCGAGCTCGTCCTCGACTTCGGCCAGGTGCTCTCGGGCCGCGCCGTCCTCAACGTCAAGAGCGACGCCCCCGTGCGCATCACGCTCGACCACACCGAGGTCCTCACCCGCGACGGCAACTACGTGAACAACGTCATGGGCGCCAACAAGGACCAGCAGGACGTCTTCGTCACCGCCGGCAAGGGTGCCGAGCGCCTCTGCACGCGCTTCACCTACCATGGCTTCCGCTACGTTCGCGTGACCGCCAACGGCCCCTTCGAGCTCGTCTCGGCCGAGGTCGAGGCCATCGGGAGCGACCTTGCCGTGACCGGTTCGTTCTCCTGCAGCGACCCGCGCCTGAACCAGCTTGAGCACAACATCCTCTGGAGCCAGAAGGCGAACTTCCTCTCCATCCCGACCGACTGCCCGCAGCGCGAGAAGATGGGCTGGACCGGCGACATCCAGGTCTTTGCCCCCACTGCGGCCTTCAACATGGACACCCGCGCCTTCCTGCGCAGCTGGATGCGCAACCTCGAGGTCGACCAGCTCGCCGACGGCCGCGTGCCGCACGTCGTGCCCTTTACCCCGATCTACCGCGACACCGTCTGCGCGCACCTGGGCTCGTGCTGCTCCACCGGCTGGGGCGACGCCTCCGTCATCGTGCCCTGGACCCAGTACCAGCGCCTCGGCGACAAGCGCGTCCTCGCCGAGAGCTTCGACGCCATGAGCGCCTGGGTCGAGTACGGCATCTCCCGCTCGGCCGAGGGCGTCCCCGAGAAATACGCCGGCTGCACCGACGCCGACGTGCTCGAGCGCCAAAAGTACCTCTGGAACACCGACTTCCACTGGGGCGACTGGCTGCTGCCGAGCATCGTCATGAGCGACGGCAAGATCGACATGTTCCAGAGCTCCATCGGCACTCGCGCCCTCGTGGCCCCCGCGATGTTCGCCCGCACCGTCGACGTGATGGCGCAGGCCTGCGAGGCCCTCGGCAAGGTCGAGGAGACAGCCCGCTACCGCGCCTACCACGAGAAGGTCAAGCAGGCCTTCATCGAGGAGTACGTGGCAGACGACGGCCACATCGTCACCGACTTCCCGTTCCAGGGCATCTACGTGCTCGTCCTCGCCTTCGGCCTCTACCCCGCCGACAAGCGCGACGCGGTCCTCTCCCACCTGGTGAAGATGATCGAGGAGAACGACGGCCTGCACGACACGGGCTTCCTCTCCGTCCCGTTCCTGCTCGAGACCCTCGTCTCCGCCGGCCGCGCCGACATCGCGTACCGCATGCTCTTCGAGGACCGCTGCCCGAGCTGGCTCTACGAGGTCAAGATGGGCGCGACCACCACGTGGGAGGCCTGGCAGGCGATGCTCCCCGACGGGAGCCCCACGAACGTCTCGTACAACCACTACGCCAACGGCTGCGTCGGCGACTTCATCTATCGCCACATCGGCGGCCTCACGCCGACCGAGCCGGGCTACAAGGCCTTTGACGTGCGCCCCGACTACCGCTGTGGCCTCGAGAGCGCGAACCTCACCTACGACTCCGTGAACGGCGCGATCTCCGTGAACTGGAAGCGCGCGGGCGACCTCGTCGACCTCACGGTCTCCGTGCCGCAGAACACCCATGCCCGCGTGTGGGTGGACGGCTCCTGGGAGAGCGTCCCGTGCGGCACTCACCGCTTTGCGGCCTCGGCCCTCAGCTGCTAGCCCAGAACCTCCCTGCGCGGTACGGCGCGCACGAACCCCCGCGCCGTACCGCGCCCCTCTCTCCCTTTTCCTGCAACTTCTCGTAAAGAAGGAACATCATGTCCAAGAACCTCAAAGTAAAGGTCGGCATCTTCTCGATGTCGCTCCTCTCCATGGCGCCGCTCGGCATCGTGCCCTCAATCGCGCTCATCGCCGCCTCGTTCCCCGAGGCCTCCGTCTCCGAGGTACAGATGCTCACCTCCATCCCGAGCCTTATGTCGCTCGTGGCGGCCGTCATCGTGGCGCGCATCGCCAACGTCATCCCGCGCAAGGTCCTCGCGGTCGCCGGCCCCTCGCTCGTGCTCGTCGGCGGCATCCTGCCGTTCCTTTTGCCGGCCAACCTGCCTCTCATGCTCGTCTGCAGCGGCGTGCTCGGCTGCGGCGTGGGCTTCGTGTCCAACCTCACCCAGGTGCTCATCACCGACCTGCTCGACGTCGATGAGCGCCAGGAGGCCATGGCGCTCAACACCGTGTTCGTCAACGTCGGCGGCATCTTCATGATGTTCGTGGGCGGCCAGCTCGCGGCCGGCGGCTGGAGGAACAACTACCTCGTGTACTTGATCGCGCTGATCCCGATCATCGCCGTCGCCACCCTGATCCCCATGAAGGCCAAGAGCGTCGAGGCCGCCAAGGAGGCCGGCCCCAAGCCTAAGATGCGCGAGAGCATCACCGGCAACGTCGTCATCATCGCCGCCATCACGCTCGTCTACATGCTCCTGTACAACGTCTTCTCCAACAACATCGCGCTGCTGCTGAGCGAGCGCAACCTGGGCGACTCCGGCATCTCGGGCATCGTAAGCTCCATCGGCCTGGTCGGCGGCATGGTCGCCGGCATGGTCATCGGCAAGATCATCCCCTACTTCCAGAAGATCTCGCTCGGCGTCTCGTTCGCCACGCTCGCCCTCGCGATGTTCGTGATCGCCCTGGTTCCCGACGCGACCGTCATCACCGCCGCCGCGTTCTTCACCGGCGTCTCCATGACCATCCTCATGGCCCAGTGCCCGTTCCTCATCTCGCTGAGCACGACCCCGCTCACCATGCCGGGCGCCATGGCCGTCTACTCCATCGGCTCCTCGTTCGGTTCCTTTGCGAGCCCGAGCATCATGAACACGCTCAACGGCCTCGCATTCGGCGGCGGCGCGGGCAACTGCATCCTGCTTGCGGCCATCATCAGCATCGTCGTTGCCGTGCTGATCGTCGCCTCGGGCTTCCAAGCCCGCGTGCTCGCGGAGCTCGAGAAGGGCGCGGAGTAACGGCCGGGGGCTGCTCGCGGGCTCGCGCCCGCTCGTTGGAGCGTGCCCCGACTCGCCCTCATCCCATAACCCGATTTCCCTCTTTTCCCTTAGGGCCGGACGTCCCCAGCGTCCGGCCCGCTTTTTGTTTTGAGAGAAGCAGGGCAGCCGAAGCAACCTGGTGCCATACGGGCCGAGCAGACGAAGAGGCTTGAGTGCCGCACGGCCCGAGCCAGCAAGGTCGCTCGCGATGCCGAAGCCAGCGCCCTGTCGTTGTCCCCTCGCTCGCCCCGTAAGCAGCCCAGGCCGCACGTGCCCTTCGCCTATAGCCCAAAGCGATACGGGGCATCTTCCTTAGGTATCGCAAAATGCCGCCACTGCATGCCCCGGCTGCGACGATGTGGGTTACCTTTGTCCAAAAAAACTGCGGGCCCGGCATCGTATACACGCCGAGCCCGCAGCCATGCGATGCGGTCGCCTCTATGCCATGTAGCCGCCCTTGATCGCGGAGACCGCGTGCTCGCAGAAGAACTTGAGCACGCCCCCGTCGTAGCGGCTCGCCGGCGCCTTCCACGCCTCGCGCCGCTCGGCAAGAACCGCCTCGACCTCGGCCGGGGTCTTCTCCTCGCCCGCGATGCCGCAGATCTCGAGCGCGCGCCCCGGGATGTCGATGCGGATCAGGTCGCCCTCCTCCACGAGCGCGATCGGGCCACCGTCGGCCGCCTCGGGCGAGACGTGGCCGATGGCCGGGCCCTTCGAGGCGCCGGAGAAGCGCCCGTCGGTGATGAGCGCGATGCTCGCGCCCAGCTCGGGATCGCTCGCGATGGCCTCGGTCGTGTAGAACATCTCGGGCATGCCGGATCCCTTGGGGCCCTCATAACGGATGATCACCGCGTCGCCCGGCTCGACCTCGTGCGTGAGCACCGCGTGGATGGCGTCTTCCTCGCAGTCGAAGGGACGGGCCCGCAGCGTGGCCTGGAACATCTCGCGCGGGACCACGGTGTGCTTGACGACGGCTCCCTCGGGGGCCAGGTTGCCGTGCAGGATGGCGATGGATCCGTCCGTTCCGAAGGGGTCGCCAAAGGGGCGTATGACGTCCTCGCGCTTGAGGCCCCACTTGGCAAGGTTGGCCTCGCACTTCTCGTAATAGCCGCTCGCGCGCAGGTCGTCGAGGTTCTCGCCCAGGGTCTTGCCCGTCACGGTCATGACGTCGAGGTGCAGCATCGAGCGGATCTCCTCCATGATGCGCGGCACGCCGCCGGCGTAATAGAAGAACTGCGCGGGCCATTCGCCGGCCGGGCGGATATTGAGCAGGTAGTGGGCGCCGCGGTGCAGGCGGTCGAAGTCGTCGGCGCTGATCTCAACGCCGAACTCGCGCGCGATCGCGGGGATGTGGAGCAGCGAGTTCGTGGAGCCCGAGATGGCCCCGTGGACCATGATCAGGTTCTCGAAGGACTCGCGCGTGACGATGTCGCGAGGGCAGAGGTCGTGCTCCGAGAGCCAGAGCGCCTGGCGGCCGGCCGCGCGCGCCGCCTCGAGCAGATCCGCGCTCGTGGCGGGCAGAAGGGCCGTGCCGGGAAGGGCCAGGCCGAGCGCCTCGGCCGTGACCTGCATGGTCGAGGCGGTGCCCATAAAGGAGCACGCGCCGCACGACGGGCACGCGTTGTGCTCGGCGAACATCAGCTCGTCGTGGCTGATCTCGCCGCGCTCGTAGCGGGCGCTGATAGCCCCGAGCTGCTCCAAGGTAAGAAGATCGGGGCCCGCGTCCATGACGCCGCCCGTGACCACGATCGAGGGGATGTTGATGCGCCCGAGCGCCATGAGGTTCGCGGGCAGGCCCTTGTCGCAGCTCGCCACGAAGACGCCCGCGTCGAAGGGCGTGGCCTTGGCGTGGATCTCGATCATGTTCGCGATGGCGTCGCGGCTGGGCAGCGAGTAGTTGATGCCGTCGTGGCCCTGGGCCTCGCCGTCGCAGATGTCGGTGCAGAAGTAGCGCGCGCCATGACCGCCGGCCTCAGCGACGCCGGCGCGGACCTCCTCGACGAGCTCAAAGAGGCCTGCGCTGCCCGGGTGCGAGTCGCCGGCAGTGGACTCGATGATCACCTGCGGCTTGTCGAGGTCCTCGACGCTCCAGCCCGAGCCGAGGCGCAGCGGGTCCATCTCGGGGCTGATCTTGCGGTACTTGCCGGAACGCGGCTGCAGGCGGCTCATGAGCTCGGCGGCATCCTTCCTGATTGCTTCGGCGACGTCCTTCTCCATGGTTCCTCTCCTAACTGATAGGGGCATTGAGCTGCCCTTAATTTGATGTAAAGCGGAAATTGCAGGGGCTCGGTCCTCGGTGCGCGGCGTCTCACGCAAAGAGCGAGATCGCAAACGCGCACGCCAGGCCGGTAAGTCCGATAAGCGTCTCCATGACGGTCCAGGAGCGCAGGGTGGTCTTCTCGTCGATCTCGAGGAACGACGAGCACATCCAGAACCCGGCGTCGTTCACGTGGGAAAGCGCGGTCGCTCCGCCGCAGATGGCGAGGCCGATGGCGGCGCGCATGAGGACCGAGGCGCCGGAGACGGCGGGCATGGCGGCCATGATGCCCGAGGCCATGGTCATGGCCACGATCGAGCTGCCGACCGATGCGCGAACCAGCACGGCGATGAGGAATCCGACCACGACGAGCGGAAGCGGGCTGCTCTCGAGCAGGGGCCCGATGATCTGGCCGAGGCCGCAATCCTGGAGCATCCATCGGATCACGCCGCCGCAGGCGATGACGAGCAGGATCATGCCCACAGGCTTGAGCGATCGGTCAGCCAGCGCCTTGAGCTCCGCGCCGGTGTAGCCGCGGCGCGTGCCGAGCAGGTACATGGCGACCAGGGTGGCCGCGGTCAGCGCGACGAACGGCTTGCCGAGAAACGCGAGGACCTCAGCGACCTCGGAAGGCAGGGGGACATAGCTCGAGAGCGTTCCGAGCAGGATCAAGACGAGCGGCGCCAGGACGATCGCAAGCACCATCCCGAACGAGGGCGGCTCCTTCTCGTCACCTGCGCCCTCCGCCGCGGCCACGTGCTCGGGAACCGCGGCAAAGATGCGCCCGCCGACGTTGCGGCCCCACAGGACGCCCGCGACCGCCATGGCCACGAACGCCGTCGGAACGCCGACGAGGATCATCGTGCCCAAATCGACGTTCAAGGTCCCCGCCACGAGCACCGAGCCGGCCGACGGCGGCACGAACGCATAACCCGAGGCCAGGCCGGCAAGAAGCGCGATGCCGTAGTAGAGCGTGGACTTCTTGGTCTGCGACGCGACGCTGAACGCGAGCGGGATGAGAACGACGACGCCCGCCTCAAAGAACACCGTGGTGCCGATGACGAGGCCGGTGATGCCGAGCGCCCAGCTCGAGTGCCCCTGGCCGAACTTCTCGATGAAGGTCGAGGCGATCTTCTTCGCGCCGCCGCTCTCCTCGAGGATCTGGCCGAACATCGAGCCCAAGCCGATGAGCAGGGCGATCCCCTGCAGGGTCGTGCCCACGCCCTTCGTCACCGTGGTGGCCACGAGGTCGAGCGGCATACCGGCGCCGATGCCGATACAGAGCGCCGAGACCATCATCGAGAGCACCGGGTGGAGCTTGAGCTTGATGATGAGCGCGAGCAGCAAGGCGATGCCCAGGATCGCCGAGATGACGAGCCGCGTGGGATCCGCTAGATACGTTGGGTCTGCCATATCCTCTCCGATTCATCAGACCTTTGTAATACGTCTGATGACTATAGCGAGTTCAGCGGTCTTCAGACCTTTAAACGGGGAAATACTGGCGAATTCATCTGACAAATACCGTGAACGGTAGTGTTTTTACCGGTCAATGGCTTTCGTTTCCGGTGAACTCCTGACCGAATTCGCTCTACTGGCCTACAATGCATCTGATGACTTCTGCCACTTGGAGTGCGTATGACTAAGGACCAGGGCCTGCCGGAACGGCTCGCCGACCAGATCATCCAGCTCATCCTCGACGAGGGGCTCGGCCAAGGCGACCGCCTGCCCAACGAGGCGGTTCTTGTCGAGCGCCTGGGCGCGGGACGCAGCTCGGTCCGCGAGGCCGTGAAGCTCCTGCAGTCGCGCAACATCGTCCGCGTGAAGCAGGGCTCCGGCACCTACGTGGCCTCCAACCCCGGCGTCGTGGACGACCCCCTTGGCTTCACCTTCATCGATGACAAACGCCACCTGGCCCACGACCTGCTCGAGGTTCGCTTCATGATCGAGCCCGAGACGGCGAGAATGGCCGCCGAGCACGCGACCGAAACGCAGATAGCCCGCATCACCGAGCTCTGCGACGAGTCCGAGCGTCTGGCCGAGGCGGGCGAGGACTACTCCGAGGTCGACACGGAGTTCCACAACGCCGTGGCCCAAGCCAGCGGCAACCTTGTGGTGCCGCGCCTCATGCCCGTCCTCAAGGCCTCGGTCCCCCTCTTCATCGACGTCACCGGCCGTCAGCTCGTCGCCGAGACCATCCGCACCCACCGTGGCGTCGCCGATGCGATAGCGGCCCACGACGGCACCGCCGCCCATGACGCCATGTATCTCCACCTCGTCTACAACCGCAACGCTATCGCCCAGGCCGCACGTGCCCTTCGCCTATAGCCCAAAGCGATAACGGGGCATCTTCCTTAGGTATCGCAAAATGCCCGCCACTGCATGCCCCAGCTGCGACGATGCGGTAAAATCCTCGCATCGCAAAACGCAAGGCAGCACGGGCGCAGACGGCCCTCGGACCGCTGCGAGCCCGCACGGCATGGGCCGAGAGCGGCCACGCAGCCCTTGCGAAAACGAAACCACCCCCGGCACGGGCGAGCCCGTGGCCGCACCCAGACCCAGCAAGGAGCCGATCATGCGCATCGACGAGATTTTCAACCAGGCCAAGACCGCGGGCGAGGTGCCCGTCTCGTTCGAGATGTTCCCGCCCAAGGGCGAGCTCACGCTCGACCGCGCGCGCGAGGTCGCAGGCAGTCTCTGCAAGCTCGAGCCGAGCTTCGTCTCGGTGACGTGCTCGGCCGGCGGCTCGGGCAACGGCGCCACCACGGCGCCCATCGCGAGCATGATCTCATCCGAGTTCGGCTGCCCCTCCGTGGCGCATCTCACCTGCGTGGGCCGCACGCGCACGGACGTCACCGAGCGCATCGCGGAGTACCGCACGGCCGGCGTGGAGAACGTGCTCGCCCTGCGCGGCGACCTGCCCGCCGGCACGTCCGAGGCAGATGCCCCCGCGAGCGACTACTCCTATGCCAAGGACCTGATCCCCGAGCTCGTGGAGGCCGGCTTCTGCGTGGGCGCGGCCGCCTACCCCGAGGGGCACATTGCCTGCGAGGACCTCGATCTCTCGGTACAGCACCTCAAGCAGAAGCAGGACGCGGGCGCGAGCTTCTTCGTCACACAGCTCTTCTTCGACAACGCGTGCTTCTACCGCTTCCGCGAGCTCGCCGACAAGCACGGCATCACCGTGCCCATCACGGCCGGCATCATGCCCTTCATGAACAAGGCCCAGCTGAGCCGCATGGTGTTCATGTGCGGCGCGTCGCTGCCCTCCCCCGTCATCAAGCTCCTGGCCAAATACGAGAACGACGACGAGAGCCTGCGCAAGGCCGGCATCGAATACGCCTGCAAGCAGCTCGTCGACCTGCGTGAGCACGGCGCCGAGGGCCTGCACGTCTACACCATGAACCGCCCCTCGATCGCCGAGGCCGCCTGCGAGGCCCTGCGCGGCTAACCCGTGGATATCCCGCTCGAACATAGCGCATCCGATGCCAACTTGGGCGACGTCCCGCCCGAGCTGGCATCGCCTTTTGTGTACCGGGCGAGCCCGGAGCGCTGGCCGCGCGTGGACCGCAACGAGATGCTGCGCTACCTCGGCTACGCGGGCCAGAAGATCGAACCCGACCTGGAGCGGCGCATCGAGGCCGTCGTGGAGCGCCTCGAGCTCTCGATCGAGCCGCGCGGGGTGCGGCGCGTCTTTTCCGTGGACGCAAGCGGGCTCGACGCCGAGGGAAACCCCTGCATCCGCCTTGTGGGAACCGAGATCGAGCTCGACGGGCGCGACATCTACCGGCATCTCAAGGACGCCCGGCTCTGCGCCGTGATCGCCTGCACCCTCGGCATGGACTGCGAGCGCCGCCTGCGCACGCTCGCGAGCCAGCGCCCCGTGGAGGCGATGGTCTACGACGCCGCGTGCTCGGCCTACGTGGAGGCCGCGGTGGAGCAGATGGACGCGCGGGCCAAGGCGGACGCCGCGGCCGCGGGGCTCAACGGCAACTGGCGATTCTCCCCAGGCTACGGCGACTGCCCGCTCGACGCGCAGCCGCGCATCCTCGCCGCGCTCAACGCCACGCGCCTGCTCGGCCTCACGACCACGGCCACCAACCTGCTCATGCCCACCAAGAGCGTGACGGCCGTGATCGGGCTCTTCGAGGGCGAGGTGCACGACGCGAACACGCGCCCCACCTGCACGATCTGCCGCATGCGGCCCACGTGCCGCTTCCGCGCCGCCGGCACCACCTGCTACGGCGCAAAAACGTAACAGAGGTCGCGTATACTGCCCTGCATGTTCAGCCCGGGCCGGGCCCCTCGCCCGCCGCGCCCGCACCATTTGCCAAGCAACCGTCGTTAGGACCCACGATGACCGCATATCTCAAGACCGTCGACGCCGAGGGCCGCGCGCTCACCGCGCCCGTGAACGAGGCCCGCCTTGCGGGCGCCGCCTACGCGCCCCGCACGCTCGACAGTCTGCGCATCAAGGACGAGCGCCTGCGCGCCGCGCTCGAGGGGCGCGGACATCTGCTCTTCGACGGCGGCATGGGCACCATGCTGCAGGCCGCCGGCATGAAAGCGGGCGCCCTGCCGGAGCTCCTCAACTTCGAGGAGCCCGAGGTCATCACCGGTATCCAACGCCAATACGTGGAAGCCGGCTGCGACGTGATCACCTCCAACACGTTCGGCGCCAACGCCCACAAGCTCGCGGGCGCGGCGAGCGTGGCCGACGTGTTCGCCGCCGCCGTGTCCTGCGCGCGCGAGGCGGGGGCCCGCTACGTTGCCGGCGACATCGGCCCCATCGGCGCGCTGCTGCGCCCGCTCGGCACGCTCTCGTTCGACGAGGCCTACCTACTCTTCAAAGAGGAGGTCGAGGCGGGCGTGGCCGCGGGCGTGGACCTGTTCGTCATCGAGACCATGACCGACCTCACCGAGATCAAGGCCGCCGTGCTCGCCGCCAAGGAGAACTCCGACCTGCCGATCTTTGCCACCATGACCTTTGAGGAGGACGGCCGCACGTTCCTCGGCACGAACCCCGAGATCGCGGCCATCACGCTCGACGCCATCGGGGCCGACGTCGTGGGCATCAACTGCAGCCAGGGCCCGGCCGAGCTCCGCCAGCTCGCCCAGCGCATGCTCGCCGTCACCGACAAGCCCGTGATGGTGCAGGCCAACGCCGGACTCCCCCACGTGGACGGCTGCGGCTGCACGGTGTTCGACGTGCACGCGCCCGAGTACGCCGAGGCCGTGGCCGGCATGATCGAGGACGGCGTGGGCGTCGTGGGCGGCTGCTGCGGCACCACGCCCGAGCACATGCACGCCCTGCTCAAGCTCATCGAGGGCCGCGCGCCCGAGCCGCGCCACCGCGCGCCGTCGCTTTCCGTCACGAGCGCGCAGTCGGTGGTCGACCTGCCGGTGGGCGGCCACAAGATCGCCGTCATCGGCGAGCGCATCAACCCCACCGGCAAGAAGCGCCTGCAGCAGGCCCTGCGCGAGGGCGACCTCGACTACCTGGTGAGCCAGGGCATCAGCCAGCAGGAGCAGGGCGCAGACATCCTCGACGTCAACGTGGGCCTGCCCGAGATCGACGAGGTCAAGATGATCCAGGCCGCGACCGAGCAGCTCCAGGGTTCGGTGCTGCTGCCGCTCCAGATCGACTCCACCGACCCCGCCGCCGTGGAGGCCGCCACGCGCCGCTACGCCGGCAAGCCGATCATCAACTCCGTCAACGGCAAGCGCGAGATCATGGCCGAGATCCTGCCCCTCGTGGCCCACTACGGCACCAACGTGATCGGCCTGGCGCTCGACGAGGACGGCATCGCCGACACGGCCGAGAAGCGCTTCGCCATCGCCGAGCGCATCGTGAACGAGTGCGCGCGCTACGGCATCGGGCGCGAGCGGATCCTCATCGACTGCCTGGTCATGACCGCCTCCACCAACCAGAAGCAGGTCGTGGAGATCCTCCGCGCCATGACGATGGTCAAGGAGCGCCTGGGCGTGAAGTGCGCCCTCGGCGTCTCGAACGTGAGCTTCGGCCTGCCGGCGCGCCCGCTCTTGGGCTCGACGTTTTTGGCCGCCGCGTTCGGCGCGGGCCTCGACGCCCCGATCATGAACCCGGGCTCCGAGCGGTTCATGGACGCCGTGCGCTCCTACCGCGTGGTCAACGGCGAGGACGAGGGATCGGTCGCCTATATCGGCCGCTACGCGGAATGGACCGACCCCTACCGCATCGCCGCCGACCCCGCGCTCGCGGGGGCCACGGCCGGCCCCGCCGACCAGGGCGGCGCCGCGCCTGCCTCGGATGCCGACGAGGACCCCATCAAGCGCCTCGTCATCAGCGGACGCAAGGGCGAGATCGCCGACGTCACGCGCGAGCTGCTCCAGACCGTCGACGCCATGGACCTCATCAACAACCACTTCATCCCCGCGCTCGACGAGGTCGGCGTCCTCTTTGACCAGGGAAAGTTCTTCCTACCGCAGCTCATGGCCTCGGCCGAGGCCGCGCGCGTGGGATTCGACACCATCAAGGAGCTCATGCCCGCCGGCGAGATCGAGGACAAGGGCCAGATCTGCATCGCCACCGTCAAGGGCGACATCCACGACATCGGCAAGAACATCGTCAAGATGCTGCTCGACAACTACGGCTACACCGTGTTCGACCTGGGGCGCGACGTCGACCCGCAGGAGGTGCTCGACTGCGTGCGCGACCGAAACATCAAGCTCGTGGGCCTCTCGGCGCTCATGACCACCACCGTGGCCAACATGGAAGAGACCATCAAGCTGCTCCATGCCGAGGTCCCCGACGTCAAGATCCTCGTGGGCGGCGCGGTGCTCACGCCCGAGTACGCCGAGCAGATCGGCGCCGACTACTACGCCAAGGACGCCGCGGAATCGGCGCGCATCGCCGAGGAGGTCTTCGGTAAATAGTAACGATACCGAGGTTTTTGGCCTGCACGCGCTTTAGCACGGTAGAATGTGGGAACTTTGAACACCTCGCGCAAAGGAGCGACCATGGCGATCACGCCTCAAGAAATCGCGGAAACCCGCGGCATGGTCGAGGAGCAGAACCTCGACATCCGCACGATCACGATGGGCATCTCGCTCATGGGCTGCGCCGACGAGAGCCTCGAGCGCATGTGCGACAAGGTCTACGACCACGTGACCTCCACCGCCGAGGGGCTCGTGGAGACCGCCGAGAGCCTCGAGCGCGAGTACGGCATCCCCATCGTCAACAAGCGCGTGTCGGTCACGCCGGTCGCGCAGATCGCCGCCTGCTGCAAGGACGAGGACCTCACCCCGCTCGCGCACGCGCTCGACCGCGCCGCCGAGACGCTCGGTATCGACTACCTGGGCGGATTCTCGGCGCTCGTTCCCAAGGGCATCGGCGACGCCGACCGTCGCCTGATCCAGTCCATCCCCGAGGCGCTCGCCGGCACGAGCCGCGTGTGCTCCTCCATGAACGTGGCGACGCTGCGTGCCGGCATCAACATGGACGCCGTGCTCATGGCCGCCCAGACCATCATCGACGCCGCCAAGCTCACCGCCGACCGCGACTCCGTGGGCGCCTCCAAGTTCGTCTGCTTCGCCAACATGGTCGAGGACTCGCCGTTCATGGCGGGCGCCGTGCACGGCTCGGGCGAGGCCGACGCCGTCATCAACGTGGGCGTCTCGGGCCCCGGCGTCATGGCCGCCGCGCTCGAGAAGCTCCCCGACTCCGCCTCCATGATGGAGGTCGCCGAGAAGATCAAGCAGACCGCGTTCAAGATCACGCGCGCCGGCGAGCTCATGAGCCGCGAGGCCGCACGCCGCCTGCATGCTGAGAAGGGCATCGTCGACCTCTCGCTCGCCCCCACCCCCGCCGTGGGCGACTCCGTGGCGCGCATCCTCGAGATCATCGGCGTGGGCACCTGCGGCGGCCCCGGCACCACCTGCGCGCTGGCCATGCTCAACGACGCCGTCAAGAAGGGCGGCGTCATGGCGAGCTCCAGCGTGGGCGGCCTCTCCGGCGCGTTCATCCCGGTCTCCGAGGACGCCGGCATGATCGCCGCCGCCGAGTCGGGCGCGCTCTCGCTCGAGAAGCTCGAGGCCATGACCTGCGTGTGCTCCGTCGGCCTCGACATGATCGCCGTGCCGGGCGACACCTCGGTCGAGGCCATCGCCGGCATCATCGCCGACGAGATGGCCATCGGCGTCATCAACAACAAGACGAC